>SMXV01000011.1 GCA_004356175.1 Acidobacteriota bacterium | reverse complement strand
CGTGATGTTTCGAGGCGTGGCCGGTATCGGTCTTCTTGTTGGTCTTTCTGTCGCGGGATGCACCTCGGGCGGTGGTGCAACACCGACAACAACGACCACGTCTCTGGCCGCAACGTCGTCGACTTCGATCGTTTCGACGACAACAACACCAGCAACGACGACATCACAAGCTCCTGAAGAATCGATTCCCGACATCGAGCAACTTCGGATCGTCCTTGCCGAGGTGTTCACGGGATTCGACCTTCCGGTGCTGCTTGTTGCTGACCCACTCGGTGGTGCCGACTACGTTGTTGAGCAGTCAGGAAGAGTCGTGAGAGCTGATGGCGCAAACAACGCCGTCGCTCTGGACATCGCTGACCGTGTCGAAGCTGCTGGAGAACGGGGTTTGTTGGGGCTGGCATTCCATCCCGACTTCGCTGCAAACGGGCTCGCATACATCAACTACACGGACAGCCGAGGTCGAACAACCATTGACGAGTTCGTGGTTACAAGCGGACAATTCGATGTCAAGACGCGCAGACCAATACTTCGCATCGACCAGCCCGCAGGGAACCACAACGGAGGCATGATCGCGTTCGGTCCGCGAGGCTGGCTGTGGATCGGCATGGGCGATGGCGGGGGAGCGAACGACCAGTTTCGAAACGGTCAGGATCCACACTCGCTGCTCGGCTCGATGCTGCGCATCTCTGTGCCTGGAACTGACGGTCGACCGTACGACATCCCAGATCTGAACCCGTACGGCGATGGCGTCGACGGGGCTCCAGAGGTGTACGCATATGGCGTCCGTAACCCGTGGAGGTTCTCTTTCGACTTCTTTGAAGACGGGAAGAACGCTGATATCTGGATAGCTGACGTGGGCCAGGATCGCATCGAAGAGGTCAACGTTATTCCGACGAGCGCGCGAGCAGCAAACTACGGATGGCCGATCCTTGAGGGAAGCGACTGTTTCGCTGTTGAAAACTGCGACCCTTCAGGAACCATCCAGCCCATTGTCGAGTACACCCATGACGACGGTTGTTCGATCACGGGCGGGTATGTGTACAGGGGACAGGCGATTCCTGAACTCGAGGGGCACTATTTCTACGGCGACTTCTGTTCAGGGTTCCTACGCAGCTACTCACCGGAATCGGGGGACTGGGACTGGACTGAGATGACAGGCCCCACGTCTCAGCTGTCAGCCTTCGGCATCGGAAGCGACGGTGAACTCTACGTGCTCTCACGAGCAGGGTCGATCTACCGAATCGAGCGAGCCGGATGATTGTTGTTGTCGGTTCGCTGAACCTCGATTTCGTGGCGACCGTCGAGCAGCTTCCAAATGCTGGTGAGACGGTGCTGTCATCCTCGTTGCTCCGTGTGGATGGCGGAAAAGGCGGGAATCAGGCGGTTGCTGCGGCGAGGCTGGGCGCTGACGTGGCATTTGTTGGCGCCGTTGGAGCAGATGACGACGATGGAGACCTTGTGCAATCGCTCGTGTCTGAAGGCATTGACGTGTCCGCAGTCTCGGTGATCGAGTCGGAAGTGTCTGGTGTTGCGTGGGTGACCGTTGACAGCTCTGGCCGCAACACGATCATCGTATCTCAGGGTGCCAACCGACAACTCGTGCTCAACGACCTCGCCCGTGACCTTCTCGCACAGGCCAATGTTGTGCTCCTTCAACTTGAGATACCTCTCGCCACCGTGGCAGAGAGCGCGGACATCGCGACCGGAGTTGTGATTCTCAACGCGGCACCAGCAGCAGCGGTTCCCGCCGACGTCCTTGAACACATCAACATCGTCATTGTGAACGAGGAGGAACGGACGATGCTCGAGAGCAGTGGAACGCTCGGCGAAAACACTGTTGTTGTCGCAACACTCGGCCACCGTGGTTCGTCTGTCACGATCGACGGTTCCGCACACCATATCGACGCTCCCAACGTCAGCGTTGTCGACACCACGGGGGCTGGCGATACATTCTGTGGAGCGTTCGCCCAGGCAATCGACAGAGGTCGTGGCACAGTGGATGCGGCTGAATGGGCGACCGTCGCAGGTTCGATCGCCACCACCAGGCTCGGAGCGCGGACGGCGATGCCAAGCGCTGACGAGGTGTACCGACTACTGGCGGAGACGTCGTGACGGCACGTTCATTCATACTCGACACCGACCCAGGACAGGACGATGCCATTGCTCTCTTTCTAGCCCTGGCATCGCCCGAGTTGCAGGTTGACGCAGTGACCACCGTTGCAGGAAACGTACCTCAGCCGCTTGTGACGGAAAACGCTCTTGCGTTGCTCTCGTTGTGTAACCGCTCGGACATTCCTGTGTACCGAGGGTGCGAACGTCCGATGCTACGCGACCTGTACACGGCGGAGTACGTTCACGGACCAAGGGGTATCGATGGCTCAGAGCTTCCGCCGACGTCGACGTCACCTGAAAAACAGCACGGTGTGGACGCGATCATCGAACGCTGCTTGCAGGCCGAGGATGGATCTGTGACGTTGTGTCCTGTGGGTCCGCTGACCAACATTGCGATGGCACTGATCAAGGAGCCGAACATTGTGCCGAAGATTCGCGAAATTGTGTGGATGGGTGGAGCGTTCCATGAACCGGGAAACACGACGAATCTGTCGGAGTTCAACGCGTACGTCGACCCTCACGCTGCGCATGTCGTGTTCACGGCCGGCGCACCGTTGACGATCTTTCCACTTGACGTGACACACAAGGCGCTCATGCTGCCCGAACACGTCGACCGACTTGAGGCCTTCGACACACCGGTATCGCGGGCAGCCGTTGGAATGCTGCGCTTCTACGAACGGTACGACGTCGACAAATACGACATACCAGGGGCACCGCTGCATGACCCCTGCGTTGTCGCCTACCTTGTCGACCCGACCCTCTTTGTGGGCCACCGTACCCATGTGGCAATCGGTTACACCGATGAAACAACGATCGGCAACACAAGTGAGGTTGAAGGCATGGAGGCGAACGCCACGATAATGACCGACGTCGATGCAGAACGTTTCTTTGATCTTGTGGTGACACGGGTCGGCTCGCTGTGACAGACGGTTCACTGAACCAATCGTTGGCTGGTCACCGTGTAATCGAATTTGCTGGGATTGGACCGGGCCCTCTCGCGTGTGCGATGCTTGCTGATCGCGGGTGTGAGGTGGTGCGCATCACACGACTGACGACACAGCCGGGCAATTTGTCAGACGAGCTGGACGGCCTCGGTGTTCGCGGACGTACAACGATTGCGATCGACCTCAAAGCCGCGAGGGGACGGGCAGTTGCACAATCGTTGGTCAACAGTTCCGACGTGCTGCTCGAAGCCTTCCGTCCTGGAGTGATGGAACGACTCGGCCTCGGGCCAGGCGATTTCGAGAAATCCAATACCGGTCTCATATACACCCGCCTAACCGGATGGGGCCAGACAGGCCCATACGCGACCATGGCTGGACACGACATCAACTACATAAGTCTGAGCGGTGCGCTTGACGCGATCGGTACGCCGGACGCTCCGTTGCCGCCACTGAACCTCGTTGGCGACTACGCCGGTGGATCGATGTTTGCGGTCGTCTCGATTCTCGCGGCTCTCGTGCAACGGAGTCAGACCGGTACGGGCGCGGTTCTTGACATTGCAATGATCGATGGAGTGAAGTCGCTGCTCTCACCAATAGCTGAGCTTGTGGCGCGCGGCATGTGGGTGGAGCAGCGGTCGTCGAACCTGCTTGACGGTGGGGCCCCCTTCTATCGGACCTACCGCACGCTGGACGACAGATTCATGGCGGTCGGCGCACTTGAGCCAGTGTTCTACGCTGCGTTCGTTTCCGGTCTCGGGCTCGTAGAGGATGAACTGCCCGATCGTTTCGACAGAGAGAGGTGGTCCGAGCTTGGCGACATGTTTGCTGGAGTGTTCGCATCGTTCGACAGGGATCACTGGCAGGGCGTATTTGATGGCACGGATGCGTGTGTGACACCGGTACTCAGGATGTCAGAGTCGGATATGCATCCGCAGAACGTGGCTCGACACGTTTCTCGCGACACATCGAACAACGGTCCTGAAGAAGCGCGAAACGTCCTGATCGCCGCTGGTTACGGCTCCACCAACGTTGACACCCTCATCGACGATGGAATCGTCGGTCTTCCCTGAGTGCGTTGCGGTGAGTCGACGCTGTCTACGCCGATTCGGTACGGGAATGGTCCTGTGCTTCGAGACGTTGTGCGAAACGCGCCACAACGACAACGATTATGAACGCCACCGCCGCAACGGTGAGTGACAGAAGAACATCGCCATCTGGACGACCAAGTGATGTGGAGAAGACGCCGCCTGGCCATGGCCACAGCACTCTCACGGACCCTGCCATGATTCCCACAAGGCTCGCGATCACGATGTCGTGGTGGTGTGTCAATGCGCGGTGGAGAAACTGCGAAAAGAGCGCCAAGCCTACGATTGCGCCGAGCATGAATACTGCGAGGGTTGCAAGGTCTCGGTCTGTAACGGCACCAAGTAGTGGTCCGTAGATTCCGAGGAGGACGAGGATGAATGAGCCGGAGATCCCTGGCAGGATCATTGCAGTAATCGCAATCGCTCCCGCAGCGAAGAACGCAAGCAGGGAAGGATCAAGCAGCTGATCGACAGCGTCAGACGTCGACCCCCCCCGCAGGCCAAGGCCCACGAAAACTACGAATCCAACTCCAATGGCCAATGCAACATGGACAGCTTGCCGTTCTCTGAGCATCGCCCATGCCACAACAACGGATCCTGCAACGAGTCCGAGGAAGAGCGCAGCCATGACTGTTGCTTCTGTCTCAAGAAGGTTCTCCAGCAATGGTGCCAACGCCGCGACCGCTGCGAGGATGCCGATCCCGAGTGGCACAATGAAGGTCCAGTCGACTCTGCCCAACCATCGCCGATAGCCCGATACGTCGGCTTTGAGTATGTTGCCAAGCGCTGATGATCCTGCCCTGATCGATGCGATCAGACGCTCGTAGATACCGAAGATGAGCGCGACCGTGCCTCCTGATACCCCGGGAACAATGTCGGCTGAGCCCATCACGAAACCGCGTACGAACGAGAGCAGTAGTGATCGAATCATCGGAGCGAGTGTACGTTCGAGTCACCAACAACGACCGACTGCTGGCAAGCCATCAGGAGCTTGAGCGTCGTTTGACTTCTGCCTGACCGTCTGGGCAGAGATGGAGAAAGTCGCACCATGTGCACTCGGCCGAGGGTGCTGTCTGAAACGGACCGTCCCTGCCCTGGTCGACGAGTGACTCCACTTCGCGCCGTGCATCAGCCAGCCACTGTTCGTCGACAGTCTCGGTCGTCTCGACCAGCTCGTCGCCGCCGAAGTATGCGAACGTCACGTCAATCGCCGTTGGTGGCGTCGATGAAAGGGCGCCGTCGTGGGCGGCGATTGCGTACACCTTGAGCTGGATGTCGCGGGCTGGGTCGTCGCGGTGACGTCCAGATTTGTAGTCGACGATCTCCCACTCGCCATCGTTCGGCTCATAGATGGCGTCAATCTTCCCCCTGATCGAGCTCTCGCCGATCGCAATCTCGAAGGCAGTTTCGACAAGCAGGGGTTTCTCCGTGGCAAGTCGCGAACTTTCAAAGAGCGCCCACGGGTCTGACTCTGTCTCGCCCCGTCCAGCTGACGCCCGTTCGCGTCCGG
>SMXV01000010.1 GCA_004356175.1 Acidobacteriota bacterium | reverse complement strand
CGTGCAGCCAGCGTACCGGTGTCATTGAGTGCCTGTTCAAGTGCGTCGGCCAGCGGGGCATCGACCGCAATGAGCAGACCGCCGCTGGTTTGTGCGTCGGCGAGAGCCCAGATCATGTCATCTGGTACGTCGCCGGTGTCAATCAGTTGGCGTACCGATGTGAGGTTTCGTCTTGTCCCGCCGGGTATCTGTCCATCCGATATGAGCTGGAGAACGCCGTCGAGAAGTGGAACAGATTCGGTGTCGATCTCTGCGCTTACGCCAGAACCGCGGACCATCTCTGAGAGATGACCGAGCAGCCCGAATCCGGTCACGTCCGTCACTGCACGCGCCCCGATCCTGCGTACTGCGTCAGCGGCGTCGCGGTTGAGTGTCACCATCGTCTCGATAGCGGCCTGCACAACCTCGGGGGATGTCTTGTCGTGTTTCGCTGCGGTGGCGACGATACCCGTTCCGAGTGGTTTCGTGAGGAAGAGAACCTGCCCTGGTTCAGCGGCGCTGTTGGTTGTGATGTCGCCAGGTGGGGCCATACCTGTGACGGAGAATCCGTATTTCGGTTCAGCATCATCTACAGAGTGCCCACCGATGACAGTGCACCCTGCTTCTTGCATAACTTCAAGGCCGCCGGCAATCACTTTTCCGAGTATTTCGAACGGAATGGCCGTGCGCGGCCATCCAATAAGTTGAAGTGCTGTATGCGGTTCCGCCCCCATTGCGTAGAGGTCACTCAGCGAGTTTGCCGCGCTGATTCGGCCCCAGTCGAATGGATCGTCGACGATAGGTACGAAAAAATCGACGGTCTGGACGATTGTTTCGTCTGGTCCGGTGCGAAAAACTCCAGCGTCATCCAGACCCTCGATCCCCACGATGAGATCAGGGTGTTTCGTGGCTGGATGGTTGTGCACATGACGCAGGACCTGCGTCAGCTCGTCAGGACCGAGCTTGCATGCTCAACCAGCGCCGTGTGAGAACGCCGTGAGGCGAATGTCTGCCATCCCCGAAACGTAGTACGGGAGGAAGTTGTTAGTCGCTAGTTCATAGTTCCGGCCATCAGCTATCAGATGACATACGTCAGATTCCAGATCCCTTTCTCACTGAAATTGACGACTGAAAACCGAGCCGTAGACCGTCTGTCATCTGGCATCTCTCTGCTCATCTTCTGGTCCTTTCTCGCTGGCTGCGGCGCAACGGCCTGAGGTAGTCTTGGGTTCTCTCGACGTCTGGAGTAGAAATGCGTATCGCAGTTGTTGGGGGCGGCACCATGGGAGTTGGTATAGCGCATCGATTTGCGGCACACGGTGCTGTCGTGCACGTGGTCGACATCGACAGGCCTGCGGCCGAATCGGCCGTTCGGCGCGTGCATGAGACACTGCGAACAGCCGAAACGAGAGGCAAGCTCAGCTCGGATCGGACGAGCACTGCAATCGGCAACGTGTCTGCTGTCGGTTCGATTGACGAATTGGAGACGGCTCTCGATCTCATCATTGAGGCAGTGATTGAGGATCCCGATCTGAAGCGCACCATTCTTGGTGCCGCACAGGAGCGTGAACCGAACGTCCTTGCATCGAACACGTCGAGCATTTCGATTGACCTGCTAGCGGAAGGCCTCAAGCGTCCGGAGCGATTTGCGGGTATGCACTTCTTCAACCCCGTATGGGCGATGCATCTCGTCGAAGTCATCAAGGGTGCCAAGACCTCAGCTGACACACTTGAAACGATCACGTCGATGGTCGAAGGCCTCGGGATGGAGCAGGCCCTCATCACTGACTCACCCGGATTCGCGACGAGCAGGCTCGGTGTGCTCGTTGGCATCGAGGCTATCCGAATGGTTGAACAGGGTGTTGCCGAACCTGCCGAAATCGACCGTGCGATGCGGCTCGGGTATGGACACCCGATGGGTCCCCTCGTGCTTGGAGATCTCGTCGGCCTCGACGTCAGGCTCAAGATCGCGGAGCATCTCGCAGGCGTGTACGGAGAACGCTTTGAGCCCCCGGAACTGCTGCGGACAATGGTGGAGGAGGGGAACCTTGGTAAGAAGTCGGGCAGTGGCTTCTACGACTGGAGTACGGGCTCAGCCCGTCCGATCGAGAAAATCTGAGATCGTCGAGAACGAGAACTCAGGATTGTCCGTCAGAGGGTTGTGCCCTGAACCGGGAACCACCACAATCTCGGCACGTTCAATCTGCTTGCTCATCTGGACGTTGATATCGCGGTACGTGTCGTCATCCTCACCGACCATCAGCAGAACGGGGACCGTGAGTGTGTCGAGTTGATTCCACACCGAAGGTTGGGCACCTTGTCCGAACCCAACAAGCGCTGCACGCAGACCGGCACCCGAATTGGCAAGGCGCATGCCGAGATCGTGTGCCCGAGCCTCGGGCGTCAGTCTGTCGAGCGATGTGATTCCGATGGAGGTCCACTCCTTGATGAACGCCTCAACTCCAATGTTGTCGATCCGCTCTCCGAGCTCTGTGTCTCGCTTGAGACGCTCCACTCGTCGAGCAGCGTCTCTGATTCCGGCAGTCCCACCTACGAGGACAAGACGCGTGATGCACGATGGATCCCCGAGGGCGGCAAGCAGAGCCACACGGGCACCCTGGCTGTAGCCAAGGAGCGGTACCGGCTCGTTGAGACCAGCAAGGATCGCACCGACCCCGTTCACGACACCATCGATGTCTGTTGGTTCGGAGTGGCTTTCTCCGTGTCCGGGAAGGTCAATGGCTAGCACTGTTCGCCCGAGGGGCCGTGCGCTTGCACGGAATATCTCTCCGGTTTGTGAGAACCCATGCAGCGCGACGAGTTGTGGTCCGGTGCCGAAGTGGCGGATGTGAAGCACTTCGTCAGGCGTTGTCTATGGGTACCTCAGTGATGAGGATCTTGTAGGCAACAGCCGCGACGGCGGCTGCGACACCGAGGGCGATGAAGAGTTTCATGGCGCAATCGTACTGGCACGCGGCGATCGAAGTGCCAAATTCTGTGATTGCCGACGGTCGATTGTGCTTACTACTCTTGGTTTGTGCAACAGTCGCTAGGTGCTCGTCGGATTTTCCCCTATCTCGCATGGGCGACGCTTGCCTTCAACGTAGCCGTCATCTTGTGGGGCACCGTTGTGCGTGCGACAGGTTCAGGCGCAGGATGTGGGGATAGCTGGCCGAAGTGCGGTCAACAGTTCGTACCGGCCAACCCGACCGTCGAGACGCTGATTGAGTTCGCACATCGGTCGTCCTCATTCATGGCAGGCCTTGGTGTCGCCGCGCTCTTCTTTCTGTCGTTCTGGGCATGGCCGAGACGACACCTCGTTCGCAGAACGGCAACAGCGAGCGCGGTCCTCATCGTGACTGAGGCGGCGCTTGGCGCGTCGCTCGTCATTTTCGGATGGGTGAAGGACGACATCTCTGTTGGGCGCATGGTCGTTGTGCCTCTGCACCTTGCGAACACGTTCCTGCTTCTGGGTGCGCTCGCGGTAACCGCGTGGTGGGGGTCCGGGTTTGCGCTACCGACTCTGACGGGAAAGACCAAATCGATTCGATGGATCGGCATCGGTCTCATGACCCTGCTTGTGGTAGGAGCCACGGGCACGCTCAACGCGCTCGCGGACGCAGTGTTTCCAGCGAGCTCGGTGGCTGAGGGCATTGCAGACGAGTTCGGAGCGACCGCTCCGATGCTGTTGCGACTCAGAATCCTTCATCCCGTCATCGCGATCGCTGGAGGTCTTCTTGTTGCATGGATTGCGGCAGAAGTTGGGCGGCGAGCAAGTAGACAGACACAGCGGCTCGCCGCCGCCGTGAGCATCGTCGTGCTATCGCAGTTCTTCATAGGAATCGCAAACATTTTCTTTCTGACGCCGCTCTCGATTCAGATCGTCCATCTGCTCGTCGCTGACATCCTGTGGTTGACGTTTGTGCTGTTCGTTGTCTCGTGGCTCGGCGATCCCGTGCCCGCAAGGACAAAGGATCTGGTGGTGACGTGATTGGCAAACAAGGACAGACCCGGTCGCTGAGTTCCACGACAAAGGCGTACGTGGAGATGACGAAACCTCGCATTATCGAACTTCTCCTCATTACGACGATTCCCGCAATGGTTGTTGCGCATCGTGGATGGCCGGGATGGTCGATCGTCCTGTGGGTACTGCTTGGCGGCACGCTGTCTGCTGGTGGTGCGAATGTGATTAATCAGGTGTACGACCGGGACATCGATCGAATCATGCATCGAACGTCCGGGCGTCCCATCCCGACAGGTCGAGTGTCGCCGAGGGCCGCAACGGTATTCGGACTCGCACTCGGAGTCGCTGGTTTTGTCGTACTCACACTGACGTCGACACTTCTCGCTGGAATCCTGTCTTTGGTTGCGTATGGTTTCTATGTCCTTGTGTACACGATGCTTCTGAAGCGCTCAACCACACAGAACATCGTTATCGGGGGCGCAGCGGGGGCCGTCCCTGCGTTGATCGGGTGGGCGGCGGTTACAGGGGATTTGTCCCTTGCACCGTGGATCATGTTTGCGATCATTTTCTATTGGACACCACCTCACTTCTGGGCGCTGTCCATCAAGTACGAGGAGGACTACCGGGCAGCCAACATCCCGATGCTGTCAGTTGTAGCTGGCGACGAGGTCACCTTTCGGCAGATCTTCTGGTACTCGGTTGTTGCCGTTGGAGTAGCAGTCGTGCTCATACCCGTGGCGGAGCTCGGGTGGATCTACGTCGGTACTGTCGTTGGTCTTGGTGGGCGGCTCATCGTGAAGGCAGCAAGATTGCGATCTGACAGAGCTCTGGCTATGCCGTTCTTCGTCTTCTCGAACCTGTATCTCGGTGGTGTATTCATTGCAATGGCCCTCGACAGGATTGCGGACACCGCGTTCTTCGGTAGCGTCACGCTGTGGCTGGTCATAGGTTCCCGGCTCGGTGGTGGTGGCGGGATACTCGTGCTCGTCTCCGAGATCTCCTCGGATGCACGAGCACCCCATGTGTCGCGGTTTCGTCAGGTTCTTGAGGTTGCCATAACGGCACTCTTCGCGTTTGCTCTGTTGTGGGCTTCATGGCTTGCGGTTGGAAATGGTGTCAAGTTTGCGTGGTACAACGGCGCCTCCCCGTTTTAGGATTGCTCCGTGGAGGACACTGCACCAATTCGGAGTGACGAACGTTTCGATGAGGCCGTTGTAGCCGACTACCTGCATCGAGCCTTGCCAGGACTGTTCCCCTGCGACGACGTCATCTTTGACCAGTTTCCAGGCGGTGCCGCGAACCTTACCTACCGTGCTCGATGCGAGGGCAACGATGAGTGGGTACTGCGCCGGGCACCGTTGGGCGACGTTGCCAGGGGTGGACACGACATGGAACGCGAGTACACGGTCCTGTCCCGTCTCTGGCGCGAGTTTCCCCTCGCCCCTCGGGCGAGACACTTCTGTGAGGACGCTTCGGTCATGGGCAAGCCGTTTTTTGTCATGGAGAGACGGACCGGTTCAGTGGTTCGCCGCGAGTGGCCAATTGGCGTTGCAGATAAGCCCGCTGTGCAGCGGACGATTGCAGAGTCGCTCGTTGACGCATTGTGCGACCTTCACGCGGTTGATCCAATCTCTGTCGACCTGGTTGACCTTGGGCGCCCTGACGGGTTTGTGCAGCGCCAAATTGATGGTTGGTCCCGTCGGTGGCACGCCGCAGCGACCCGTCCGGTCGCGGATATGGAAACGGCCGCAGACCTGCTGTCGCGAACTGTGCCGGCGCCGGAACGGACCGTAATTCTGCACAACGACTTCAAGCTTGACAACGCGATGGTTGGACCTGACGGGCATCTCGTTGCTGTGTTCGACTGGGACATGGCAACGCTTGGCGACCCGCTTGTCGACCTCGGGACTCTGTTGGCCTACTGGGCGCAACCTGGGGACCCTACCTACCTCGTCTTTGGCGAGCAGGCCGTTGCAATCGGCAACGTGATGACGAAGGACGACGTGCGGGTGCGATATGCACGTCGTACGGGCTTCGATGTATCCAACAGTTCGTACTTCGAAGGCCTTGCGCTCTTCCGTATAGCGGTCATCATCGAGCAGATTTACGCTAGGTACGTCGCTGGCCAGACTGCAGATGAGAGGTTTGCCGCCTTCGAGCCTCTCGCGCCGGTTCTTAGTGCAGCGGCGTGCGAGCTCCTCTCCTGACTTTGGTTCCAGGCTGAAATCGCGTTAGGTTTGCCACTCCCGACTGAAATACCGAGCAATGGCAGATGACAAGATCGAAGAACTCCGTAGGGAGATTGACGAGATCAACGACATTCTTCTGTCGTTGATTGCTGATCGGCAGGAGATTTCTGTTGCGATTGGGGCCATAAAGGTCTCCCGTGGGCTTGAGCTGTACTCCGAAGAGCGCGAGGCCGAGCTTCTGGAGAAGTTCCGGGAGGACGCCTTGGAACGCGACCTCGATCCTGAGTACGTCGAGGAACTCATGCGTGTCGTCCTCGAACACTCCCGGGCCGCTCAGCGCCGGATTGTTGGAGGCGGTTCCTGACATGATGGACGTTGTTGATG
>SMXV01000009.1 GCA_004356175.1 Acidobacteriota bacterium | reverse complement strand
GACACTGTGCTCTTACCGACGCCGCTCGGACCGTCGATTGTGATTACCACACTGACTCAACAATGTCGTAGAAGTCGGGCCAGGACACGTCGGCGATACCGGCGTCGCGGATTGTGACGGCACCATCAGCGGAGAGTGCGGCAATCGCACCAGCCATGGCGATTCGGTGGTCACCCTGAGATTCGATTGTTCCGCCCTCAAGGAAACCGGTTCCCACGACATCGAAACCGTCCGGGCGTGATTCGACACCGCCCCCAAGAGCGCGGATCAGCGCCGTCGTCGCCTCGATGCGGTCAGATTCCTTGGTACGCAGTTCGGATGCGTCCGAGACAGACGTCACCCCCTCTGCAAACGCTGCAACAACAGCCACGAGCGGAAGTTCGTCGAGCGCCGAAGCGACGAGCTCTCCGCTGATCGATACGGCGCGGAGCGGCGCTCCCCGAACGATCACATCTCCGACTGGATCGCCACCTATTGAGCCGGTGACTACAGCCTCGATACCAGCGCCCATCTCGTCGAGGATCTGGAGGAATCCGAGCCGTCCAGGATTCAGGGACACGTTCGGTGTTAGCACCTTGCTGTCCCGATGTATCGCTGCGAGAGCCCACAGGAATGAGGCGGAGGACGGATCTCCAGGAATGTCGTACCGTTGCGGTCGAAGTTTTCCCGGTGTGATTCTGAACGCTGTTTTGCTCGCCCACTCCCCCAGCCCAATCGAGACAAGCATTCGTTCAGTGTGGTCGCGGAATCCACCAGGTGAGTCGAGGGTCGATGGACCGGATGCCGCAAGCGCAGCCATCTCAAAAGCAGTCCGTACCTGAGCTGAGGCAACATCGAGGAAGACGGATGCACCGACAACCTTTAATGCCCCTCCGAGGCGAAGAGGTGCAGTCCCGTCTGGCGTTGTATCAATCCGTCCTCCCAGGGAGCGAAGTGGGTCCACGAGCCTGCTCATCGGACGAGCCGACAGCGAGGCATCCCCGGTGAGGACTGCCTGCACCGTCGCGGTTGACAGAATGCCGGCGAGCAGTCGAATCGTCGTTCCCGAGTTTGCACAATCGATGTCTTCGCCGGGAGAGACCCAACGAGAAATACCGGGTGAGACAACCTTGTCGCCGTCGATTGTCACGCCAAGTTGCCTCATTGCACTCAAACTCGCTTGGATGTCGGCTCCTGGACCGATGCCGACAAGTTTGCTTTCGCCCTCGGCCATACCAGACCAAAGAATTGCTCGATGTGAAAGCGATTTGTCGCCCGGTACCTGGACGGATGCTTGCAGTCGCGAGTGCCGGTTGTAGATTGTTCGGTCAACCATCGGAACCCTGCTTAGCTGACTGTGCGTAGATGCTTTGAATCTCTTGGATGGCCAACACGCGATACTTTCCTGAGCGCAGTGTTCTGTCTGCGATACCGGCTATTGATGTGCGGACGAGCCTTTGGACGTCAGCGCCGAGTGTGTCGAACATTCGCCTGATCTCGCGCTTCCTGCCCTCGGTCATGGTCAACTCTACGATGGTCCGCGCCTGTGAGGCATCGACCACTCTTGCCCGCTTCGCTCTTGCAAGACCGTCGTCGAGCTCAATGCCCTGGGTCAATTTGTTCAGTGCGCTCGATGGGAACGAACCGCGTACAAGGATGTGGTAGACCTTCTCGATTCCGTAACGCGGATGAGTCACTCTGAGTGCGAGGTCGCCGTCGTTGGTCATCAACATGAGGCCCTCTGAGTGCAGGTCAAGCCGACCGACAGGATTGGTCACAGGAGAATCTGGTACAAGGGTTCTCACCGTTGGTCTGCCCTGAGGGTCCGACATGGTGGATACAACCCCTGGTGGTTTGTACACGAGCCACGTTCGCAGATCTGGATTGAGGGGTAAAACAACTCCGTCAATCGCAACGACATCGTGTTGGGCGTCGATGCGTTGACCGACAGAGGCATCTTCTCCGTTGACAGTGACTCTCTTCTGCTCGATTAGGATGTCAGCCTTGCGACGAGATGCTACGCCCGTTCGCGCAATCAGCTTGTTGAGTCGTTCGATGATGTGTCCGGTCGCATAGGGAGCTCAAGCGTCTCGACGATTTCGGCTGGTGGGACATGATCCGCCAGCGGAGGCAAGTCGCTGATCGACTCGACACCAAGCTTCTCCAGGAATGTCTTTGTGGTCCCGTATAGGACGGCTTGACCTGGCCCAGGGGCACGTCCGATCTCCACGACAAGGCCGCGACGCTCAAGTGTTTTGAGGGCGTGATCGGAGTCAACTCCACGAATCTCGCCCACTTGTCCACGGCTCACGGGCTGTCTGTAGGCAACAACCGCAAGCGATTCAACAGCAGCGCCCGACAGACGTTTCGCGCCTTCTGTTGACGCGAAACGCTCCAAATAGTGATAGGCATCAGGATGGGCGTACAGACGCCACCCGCCAGCAACGTTGCGAAGGACGACACCACGCGATGCCCCGAGTGTCGTAGCGAGATCTTGGAGGCTTGTCTCGATCTCGTCTCGGGGTCGTTCGGTGATCTCGGCGAGTTCTTCCGTCGAAACTGGATCGGTCGCGACGAATAGCACTGCTTCGAGGATCCCCGAAAGATCGGTCATGTGTCTCCTTGCGTACCGAGCATGGCTCGGAATCGTTCGTCGGCTGCTTCGTGATCGTAGGCGAGGGCAATCGGATCGGTCGGTTCCGGCTGGCTTACTCGCACGATGCCCCACTTAGCAAGTTCGAGAAGGGCCAGAAAGTATGCAACAACATCGACGTCGCGCCTGCAGTGGGCAACAACGTCGTCGAACTCGGATGTGATGACTGTTGACAAGCGGCCCTGGAGATCGATCATCGCGTCCTGGACGGACGGAAGGTCGAGATCGAGATGGTCAATGTCCGGTTCAAGATCCGGCGTTGTGAAGACCATCTGTGCAACATGGAGGAGACCGATGGCGTCGACTCCGATTACTACATCGGGAGGGCTCACCTCGAGATCGTCCGGGAGACCTGACGTACGAGGAGTGAACCGTTCGGCAGCTTCCATTCGGTAGCGGATGACAGCAGCAACATCTTTGAAGGTGAGACATGCAAGGAGCCGTGACAACAGCAGATCGCGTTCCTCTGCGAGAGCCAACTCTTCGTCAAGATCGATGGGTACATCCTCGGGCAAGAGAGTTCGAACCTTGATCTGAATCAGCGTCGAAGCAATAAGCAGGAACTCGCTCGTTACCTCAAGATCGAGCTCAGCCATGTCGTCGAGGAAGGAAATATACTCGTTCACGACGTCTGTGAGGCTTAGCTCCGTGATGTCAAGTTCGTGTGAGGTGATGAGCTGCAACAGCAGATCGAGTGGGCCTTCAAATACCCTCGTCCGAACTTCAAAGGTCATGGTGCGATGGTAGTGCGGAGAAACCGTAGACCAATGCCAAGAAGAAGTTGGTTACCCGCGTTCGTCCGCCTCGCCAAGGGCGTTCCACGAATCAGTCCGGATACCGGTTGGGGTTGGACCAGGGTGGTGACGCGTGAATGCAACCGCCAGTGCCGAAGCGCCGCGGTCTTCAAGCAGGTCGGCGCCGATTGCGCCGTGGTTGATGTAAGAGTGCCATCGAGAACGAGCCTGCATTCCGGCGCCGTGCCAGACCGTGGCGAATGCCCGAGCGACGGCGCCGAGGTCTGACTCAGTCTTGCCGACGTCATGGAGCAACGCGGCCTCGTACAGTTCCGGCACGCCTTCCACCCATCGTTTGACCGCAAGTGCGTGGCGCTGGTCCTCGTGTCGTTGTCGGAAGAAGAGCTGCCGTAGCTGAGGCGCCAGCACATCGTAAACTTCCAGTTGCTCTCGTGGCAGCAGCGGTTTTGCCGCAAGAAAGCGAAGGAGCCGGGAGATGAGGTGCCACATCATCGACCCCTTGGGTGGCTCACGATGATGACCTCGCGAAGATGTTCGGGGCTGACCTTCGTGTAGACCTGCGTCGTGGTCAGGCTTGCATGACCAAGCATCTCTTGGATTGTCCTGAGATCTGCGCCGCCCTCGACCATGTGGGTCGCAGCCGAGTGACGCAGCACATGTGGGGAGAGACGAGTTGGGGAGATGCCTACGGATTTGCCGGCCTTGTCGACGATGCGCCACACGGTTTGACGTGACAACCGGTTGCCTCTGACGGTGAGAAACAGTGCCCCCGAATCGTGTCCGGATTTACGCAGCTTCAGTCTGTCTGGAAGCCATGCACGGATCGATGCCGATGCGTAGGAGCCAATTGGCACGATTCGTTGTTTGTTGCCCTTGCCGGTTACAAGAGCTGTTTTGGTTTCAAAATCAACGTCCGCGAGGTCGAGGTGTACGAGTTCCGTGACACGGCATCCCGTGCTATACAGGACCTCAAGTATCGATCTGTCTCTTCGGCCAAGCGTGGTTCTGGTGTCGGGTGCCTCCACTAGGCGAGTGACTTCACCCACGGTGAGCGCTTTCGGTAGCACCGACGGTCGCGAAGGGCTCTTGATCTTCGCCGTCGGGTCCTTTGTGGTGTATCCCTCTGCGACGAGGAAGCGATGGTAGGAGCGGATCGACGCGAGCTTTCGAGCGACGGATGTTGCGGCCATCTCGCGGGTGCGAAGCGTTTCGAGATGAACGTGAATAATGTCCTCTGGACCGGCCCCGGGATTTGAGAGGCGTGTCTCTTCGTATTGAGCGAGGTCTCTCCGGTATGCCGTGGCGGTGTTGATCGAGAGGCCACGCTCGGACCGGATTGAGATGAGAAACTCTTGGGCGTGATCGGGAAGCGGAACGGTACTTGTGTTGCCTGACGCCCGTTTCACTGCATGTGGTCTGCCGTGGCAGCCTCGTGGAGAACGACAGAGGATGTCTCGTGTCTTACCTTTGCGGCAGCGACGAGACCCACAAAGAGTGGGTGTGGAAGGTCAGGGCGTGACTTGAGTTCTGGATGTCCCTGAGTTGCAATGAAGAACGGATGGCCAGGCAGTTCGATGAATTCCACGAGACGGTCGTCTGGAGATGTGCCCGAGAGCATGAGACCAGCTTCCTCGAACTGGTCGCGGTATCGGTTGTTGACCTCCCACCGGTGGCGGTGTCGTTCGTAGATGACCTCCTCGCCGTAGAGCCGGTGTGCCAAGCTGTCTTCTCTCAGTTTCGCGGGATACAGCCCGAGGCGCATTGTTCCGCCCTTGTGGGATACGTCCTGCTGGCTTTCAAGGAGATCAATCACAGGGTGGGCAGTCACAGGGTCGAATTCGGTTGAGTGTGCGCCAGACAGACCGAGCTCGTTTCGTGCGAACTCGATAACAGCGCATTGTAGACCTAGACAGAGCCCAAGGAAAGGGACGCCATGTTCGCGCGCGTATCGGATAGAGCGAATCTTTCCCTCGATACCACGGATACCGAATCCACCAGGAATAATCATTCCGTCGAGGTCCTCAAGGTAGGAGTCGACGAGCATGCCGTCGACGTCTTCAGCCGCAATCCATTTGACGTTCACGTGGACTTCTGATGTGCGCCCAGCATGTCGAAGTGCCTCGACGACCGAGAGGTATGCATCGGGAAGATCGATGTACTTGCCGACAAGTCCGATGGTCACTGTGCCCTTCGGATTCTCCATAGCGGTCACCATCGACTGCCATTCGGCAAGATCAGGATCAGGTGCGTCGAGCTTCAGCTCCCTGAGTACCACGTTATCCAATCCGGCCTCGTGCAACTCAATCGGAATGCCGTAGATGTTGGATACGTCCACGAGGTTGATCACGGCGTCATTCGATACGTCACAGAAGAGGCTTATCTTGCGTGTTGCAGCCTCGTCGATTGGACGGTCGGAGCGCACGACGATGATCTCCGGCTGTATGCCGTGGCGACGTAGCTCGGCAACGGAGTGTTGTGTCGGCTTGGTTTTGAGCTCGTCCGACGTGCTTAGGAATGGCACGAGCGTCACATGGATATAACAGGTGTTGTCGACACCCACGTCCTTGCGAACCTGACGGATCGCTTCAAGGAAGGGAAGGCTCTCAATGTCTCCGACAGTGCCGCCGACTTCCGTGATGACGACGTCAACGTCATCTTTCTCGCCGAGTTTCCTGATGCGTGCCTTGATTTCGTTGGTGATGTGAGGAATGACCTGCACGGTCGCCCCGAGGTAATCCCCGCGCCGTTCCTTGGCGATGACTGATTGATAGATCGAACCGGTCGTGACGTTCGAGTTTCGTGAAAGGTTCTCGCCGACGAACCGTTCGTAGTGGCCGAGGTCGAGATCCGTCTCTCCCCCGTCGTCGGTGACGAATACCTCGCCGTGCTCGAAGGGATTCATCGTTCCGGGGTCGACGTTGATGTACGGGTCGAGCTTCTGGAGCACCACGCTGAACCCTCGAGACTTGAGGAGTCGTCCAAGAGACGCTGAGGTGATGCCTTTACCCAGGCTTGATGTCACTCCGCCGGTCACGAATACGTGCTTGGTCACGCATCTTCCTTCGCCTTGGAAGACTGCATGGTACCACGCACTCGCCCCGACAGCCGTCACACCACCCAGAGCCTCCCTGACCAGTATGTCGCGCAAGTGATCCCCATGGTCTCGCTGTCTCTGACCCTGAGTGTGCTCGTACAGCTCTCCGCGAGGGGAGAGGTACAGAACTGACTTACTGAATGTCTCGCCAGCAGCCACGACTTCCGATTCGCGGGTCTTCCCATCTTCCGGTCCTACTTCGTACTACCGGGCCGGTCCCCCGGACTTCCTCTTGGCCGCAAGAGCCTCCAGTTCGCGGGCGTGTTCGCGACCCTTCTGGGACTCGGAGAGGCCTGCGAGCATGCGGGCGAGTTCTGTGGTGCGGTCCTCTCCGGCTGATTCGTTGATGCGAGCGATGTTTCCCGATCGGGTCACCACATAGTGCTTGTCGGCAAAGGCTGCGACCTGAGGTAGGTGGGTTACACATATGACTTGACGGTCAACCGCCAATGATGAGAGCTTCTTGCCCATGGCAAGGGCGGTTTCGCCGCCGATTCCCGTGTCGATCTCGTCGAAGGCAATCACTTCGGAATCGGCGCTTCCCGATGCAAGCGTGAGCGCGAGCACTAGCCGGCTCAATTCGCCTCCAGATGCGATTGCCGAGACCGGCCCGAGCAAGAGCGTGTCGTCCGATGAGAACAAAACGGCTATCGCATCGGCACCATGTGACGATGGCTCTGCTACGGCAATGTCAATCTCGACGAGGGGCGCGCTAAACCCCAGCTCTTTCAGATGTTGCAAGGCATTTTTGGCGATCCGATGTCCTGCCGTACGCCTCATGTTTCGTAAGACGTCACCGGCGTCGGCCAGCAGTGTCTCGGACGCCGACAGCCGCTGGGCGATGCTGTCGGCGGCATCAAGCATCTCGGCCAGCTCAGACTCGCGTTCCAATGCGTCCTTGGCAAAGGAGAGAATCGACTCAATCGATTCACCGTACTTGCGCTTTAGCGAGGAGAGCAACGCGATTCGTTGTTCGGTGTCTTGCAGCGCACCCGAATCAATGTCAAGGTCAGATGAGTAACGAACTAGTTCTGCAGTCGCTTCCGAAAGGGACCCGGTCACATCGGCGACCTGACTGGCGATACTGTTCAACGAGCCGTCCATTTCCGCGGCATTGTTGAGAGCTCTCGAGGCGTCGGTGAGAAACTGGGCGGAGCCCTCGTCACCGAGCAGACGAAGGGCCTGGTCGACGGTTTCGGCAAGTGCTCCGGCGTTGCGCAGCCGATTCGCCCGAACCTGCAACTCGTGCTCGTCACCAACCTCGAATGCGGCGTCTGCGATCTCCTCCATCTGGAAGCGAAGCGTTTCGAGTTCCCGTGTGAGCCCGCGATGGTCTGAACCGAGCCGATCAGCTTCTGCACGTACATTCTCGAAGGTGCTCCATGCATCTGCGTACACATCGAGAGATGCCCGTTCCTTCGTGGTGAGGGAGCTGTCAATGAGTTGCCTCATACCAGCGGATGAGGTGATCCTGTGTTGATCGTGCTGTCCCACGATCGCGACTCTCGCGCCGATCTCCTGCTTGAGCGCGCCGGCGGTGCTGATGGCGCCGTCGAGGTATGCCTTCGACTTTGTACGGGTCACAACGCGGCGAACGACAACTTCTTCGCCGTCGGTGAATCGGGCCGAGACATCGGCTTCATCCTTATGTGGACCGATGAGTCCCTTGGGGGCCTGTTCGCCCATGAGAAGCCGAAGCGCCCCAAGCATCACGGTCTTGCCGGTTCCTGTCTCTCCGGTGATTACTGTGAGCCCTGGCCCTGGAGCCAGCGCGGCGTGCTCGATAAGACCAAGGTTGGACACGATGATTTCGTCAAGCATGGTCGAGACCGAAACTGTCCCTCACCGCAGCGGGGAAGGGATGACGGTTGAGAGTCAGGAAATCGACTTTTGAGTCACCTCGCCGAATCGTCACGACATCGTCCGGCGATACGGTGCACAACTCTCTGCCGTCGACATTGATCCGTGCGGGTCGGTCCCTCGTGACCGACAGCGTCACGACGGCATCTGGCGCGAGCACAATGGCGCGTGATAAAAGACTGTGGGGAGCAATTGGGGTCAGGATGAAGGCATCGAGGCTTGGGTCAACAATCGGCCCACCGGCAGACAGGTTGTACGCAGTGGAACCGAGTGGCGACGCGACGAGGACGCCATCTGTGCGGTAGGTCGAGAGTGGTTTTCCATTTATCTGGACGGTGACCTTGATGATGCGTTGGCTCACGACCTTCTCGACGACGACATCGTTGATTGCGGATGCCGAGTATTCGCCCGTGGATACAAACAGCGTGCTGTGGGCTCGTGTCGAGTATGTGCCGTTGGCCACCGCGTCCGCAAGATCGGCGACCTCGGCCTGGGAGAACTCCGCCAGGTACCCCACTCCCCCAACGTTGACACCGCAGACCGGAACGTTGAGCTTCATTGCAATCGACGCCGCTTCAAGGACGGTGCCGTCCCCGCCGATTGCAATAACGGCTTCGGGATTTGAGCCCTCCGTTGTGACGTCGTTGTGCGAGAGGGCTTCAGTGATGTCCGTTGCGATTTGTTTCGCCTCGACCTTGTCGTGGCGTATGACGAGCCTGACCTGTTTCACGTTCGATCTCCCGCGAGAGTTTCTTCGATCGTATCGGACGTGACGGTACTTGTGCGACGCTCGAAGTGGGCAACGTACTCGACGTTGCCCGTTGCTCCTGTGATTGGTGATTCGATGAGACCGGTGCATCCAAGTCCGATTGTCTCGAAATCAGAGAGCACGTCGCGTAGTACATCCATTCTGATGTCGTGGTCGCGAATCACTCCACCTTTCCCGACCTTGTCTCTTCCAGCTTCGAATTGCGGTTTGATGAGCAGCACCCAGTGTGTGTCCTGTGATCCGAGGTCATTGAGTTGTTGTTTCACGACTCTGAGCGAAATGAACGACAGGTCGGACACGACGAGGTCGAACGGTGCCCCAAGCTCTGCAGGGTCGGCGGTGCGGATGTTTGTCCGTTCAACGACGGTGACACGTTCGTCGTTGCGGATCTTCCAATGCAGCTGTCCGTACCCGACGTCGACTGCGGCAACACTTGCCGCGCCGCGCTGGAGCAGACAGTCGGTGAATCCGCCGGTTGAGGCTCCGACGTCGACTGTTACGAGGTTGCCGACCTCGATGCCGAAGATGTTGAGGGCGGAATCGAGTTTGGTTCCTGCCCTGCTGACGAATTGTTGAGGTGCTCCAACGATGTGGAGCGAATCTTGAGGCGCAACGAGCGTTGATGCTTTTGGCGCTGCAGCTGTACCCACGCGAACCAGGCCAGCTTCGATGGCGCGTTGGGCCTCGGTACGGCTCGCAACAAGCCCGCGTCGCACGAGTTCGGTGTCGAGTCGTCGACGTGTCAGAGCGGCTGCTCCGGCTGGGGCGCCGTGGTCGCCGATTCCTTGTCCAGTTCCCGCTGGAGACTGGAGGCGATCCCTTCAGCGATGTCTGGCGATTCGGCGGGATCACTCTCTTTGAGGGCATCGATGGCTGTCGATGTGTCGTCGGCCTCTTGCACAGTGTCGTCGGTGTTCATGGTGGCATTATCCCCTATCTGTCCCAAAGCTCCAACACCTTGGGTAGCTCGTGCATCGATGCGATGACAACATCTGGAGCGAACTCCTCGCCGATGTCGCTCGCCGATGATGTAACGCCCGTGAGTGTAAGGACCGATCCCCAGCCTGCGGCATGTGCAAGAGCAATGTCGGTTTCCAGACGGTCTCCTACGACGATGACCCGTTCCGACCGTACTTGCTGCGAAATGAGGTCGATCATGGGGCGTGCAGGTTTTCCACAGGAGACGAAATCCTGTCCTGTCGCGTATGCAATCGCCGCAACAATCGCGCCGGCACCGGGTGCTTCACCTTCCGACGTTGGGAACGTCGCGTCAGTGTTGGTCGCCACGAACCGGGCGCCGTTGCGAATTGCCCTTGAAGCATCGTCAATGGTTTGATAATCGAGGCCACGGTCAAGGCCGACGACAACTGCATCTGGATGGTCATGACCAGCTACGAATATTCCGTACGCCGCTATTGACTCTCTCAATTGTTGTGAACCGACAATGAACGCCGACTCGACACCCACTGTTGACAGGTAGTGGCCAGCCGAGGCTCCAGATGTAACGACAGAACGCTCGTCGATCGTGAGGTACGATTGTTCCTGTAGTCGCTGTGCCACGTTGTTTGGTGTCGTGGTTGAGTTGTTGGTTGCAAAAATAAGCTGCCAACCGCTTCTCACCAGGCGCGCCATCGCTTCTGCGGCGCCCGGGATCGGTGTGGATCCGATGTAGACGACACCATCGAGGTCGAATACGACAGTGCCCACAGGCGATTCCGGCGATTTCATGATGTGTCGTGATCGTTCGGCACTATGACTCGCCTCTCTGGGAGCCGAAGGCCTCAATGACCGTGGCGAGGAACTCTGTTGTTCTTTGCACGGAAACCTCGGACACTCGTTCGTCAATCCCATGGAACATGGCGAGCATCTGAGAGAAGGTCGCAGTGTCATCGAAGAGACCGACACCGTAGGAAGGTATGCCGCGTTCGCGAAAGAATCGGGCGTCTGTGGTCACAGGTGTCATGATTGGTGCGAGTCGCGAGGTACCTAGATGGTGTTCGGCGGCCGCGCCAATCGCGTTCCACAGTCGCCCGCTCGTGACGGATTGGTTCGCAGTCATGTCGAGAACTGGTACGAACGTGATCTCGTCAAAGAGATCTGGTCCGAGAACTTTTCTCAGGTGGTCATCGACGTCGGATGCGTCCTGACCTGGCAGAAGCCGAATATCGATGTCGGCGTGCGCGGTGTCCGGGATCATGTTGATCTTCGTTCCCCCTTCTACAACATTTGTGGAGAGTGTCATGTGCGTGCAGGCATGGATCCATCGTGCCAGGGCGATGTCGTACTCTGAGACGGTCTCAATTGCAGAATCGACAGAGTCTGGATCCTTCAGCATTTTGGTCACATCACTGTCAAGCCCGAGATAATCGACGAATAGCAACCACTGCTCCGTCACCCGGACCGGTTGATCGCTGCCAGCAATCTTCACAATTGCTCGGCCGAGTGTCTCCACAGCGTTGTCTCGCCCGTATGGCTGGCTGCCGTGCCCAGGAGTTCCGGTTGCGGTTGCTTTGCGCCACATCGGTCCCTTCTCTGCGACCGTTACAGGCAGAGCGACACCGTCAGAGGTAGTCAAGGTTGGACCAGCAACTTCGGTCAATACGTAGTCGCATGTGACCAGATCCCAGTGGTTGTCGACAAGATTTCGGGCGCCGAGGACACCTCCGGCCTCCTCATCGGCAACACAGGCAAGGATGATGTCTCCGGGAGGTTGAGCCATGAGTCCCGCGGTGAGCCACTTGAACACAACGACCATTGCTGATGTGAGGTTCAGCATGTCAACAGCGCCTCTCCCCCAGATGAAGCCGTCCGCGCGTACTGCGCCGAATGGATCATGAGTCCACTCCGCATCGTCGGCTGGCACCACATCAAGGTGAGGAATCATCAGCAGCGCCGGCGCAGACGGATCGAACCCCTTGAGCCGATAGACCACAGATGCCCTCCCTGGTACGGGTTCGACCACTGTGCCTTCCATGCCCAGGTACTCCTGGACTGTCCGAACGGAGCGAATCTCGTTCCCCGACGTGGGATCACCGGTGTTCACACATGCATTGCGAATCAATGCAACGAGCAGGTCAATGGCCTCGGATGTGTGTCTCTCGTCACTCATCGATTGCAGTGTCCGCCGAGTACATGATGATCGACCGCGCAGCAAACTGATGCGCTTCAAAGAAGTTCTTGGCGGCACGTTGTCCCGGGCCGACCGGAGCATCGAAGTGGCTGACGCCATGTGAACGAAGGATGTCGAGCATGTCTGACAGCATCGTGTGGCCAACGCCTACTGCTCGCGCGGGTGGCTCGGTGAATATCAACCTGATCCGGCCGATCATGGCTCCGTCAGCCCTGTCGAGCATCGGGACGATGGTTGCCCACACGAAACCCACCGCTGCGCCGTCAATCATCCCTACAAGGAGGTACGTGTCGGCGTCGTCAACTGCGTGCGTGAGGACGGCTTCAAGTGGAGTATCGAGTCCGTCAGTGAAGGCCCAGATCGGTTTCTTGACGGTCTGCTCCTTCTCCATCTCAAGGTACAGAGCGACAACGCGCTCGACGTCATCCGATGTCGCTGGGCGTGTTGCAAGT
>SMXV01000008.1 GCA_004356175.1 Acidobacteriota bacterium | reverse complement strand
CGACAGAACCTTCGGCGGTAAAGGGAGTGATGATAGCCGTCGCTACTCGACCGAAGGGTGCGTCAGGTCGGTGTTCCATGGACGGAAAGTTACCACGGAACCCGCAAGTATCCTTCCACTCGTGAGCAACGCAAGCCAGCATGTGATCGACGTCACCACTGAGGACTTCCAACAGCGCGTCCTCATGAGGTCGCGCGAAGTACTCGTGCTCGTTGACTTCTGGGCTGAGTGGTGTGAGCCGTGCAAGACACTCTCGCCGACACTTGAGGCTCTTGCAGCTGAAGCAGACGGAACCTTTGAACTCGCGAAAGTGGACGTCGACGCGAACGAGACTCTGTCAGCGCAGTTCGTCGTCCAGTCGATTCCGACTGTTATCGCAATCAAGAACGGCAAAGAGGTTGAAAGGTTCACAGGTGCGTTGCCGGAGGAAACGATACGCGCATTCATACAAAGGCATCTTCCGACTGAGCTTGATGTGATGGTGGACGAAGCTCGCACCGCTCTCATTTCTGGTGATACGGCGGGCGCTGAGCACATCTTTCGACAGGTTCTCGAGACGCAATCGGATCATCAGGACGCAGGTACAAGTCTTGCGGCTCTTCTCATCGATGCTGGCGACATCGACGAAGCTCTCATCGTCCTCGGCAGGCTTGTTCCGGATGCTGACGTCGATCGTTTACAAGCTGCCGCGCGCCTGCGCCAGTCGGCGGGGGACGACATCTCCGTACTTGAGACCGCAGCTGCGAAGGATCCGTCGAATGACGATGCACAGCTCAATCTCGCAAGGGCCCTCGCAGCCCGCTCGGAGTTTGAGCCTGCCCTCGACAAGCTGCTCGCCGTCGTCGTCAGAAAGTCAGACGGCAGGGACGATGCCAGACAAGCAATGGTCGACATCTTCGAGGTACTCGGCAGCGACCACCCAATCTCGCTCTCCTACCGCCGCCAACTAGCCACCGCCCTGTACTAGCCGCACCGTCTCTTCACTTCTTCTCTATCCTCCCTCGCGCAGAGATTGCCTGAGCTGATCGAGGGTCAGGGAGGGGGCAACGCCAAAGGCGTTGCTTGCGTGAATCCTGTGGATTCTCGGGGGACGATGGCTAGAGGCCGAGTAGGCGTTCCAGACCGACGGCAAGGGTCTGTTTCTGCGCGGGGACAGAACGCACCGCAAGCAGCACCCCAGGCATGAAGGCTGACCGATCAGAGGTGTCATGGGTGATTGAGAGTCGTTCCCCCTCGCCGCCGAACACAACAGTCTGATGCGCAATGGCGCCAGGCAAACGCACCGAATGCACCCTCACGTTGTCGACGGTTGCACCGAGCGCTCCAGCATGGAGTTCCTCGCTCTCGACCTCGCGCTCCTGCTGCGGTGCAAGTGCTGAGATTTTCTGCGCGGTTGCAATGGCGGTCCCAGAAGGGGCGTCGGCTTTGGCATCGTGATGCATCTCGATGATCTCTGCGACGGCGAAGTGCGGGGCCGCGATCTCGGCCATCGTCATCATGAGGACGGCCCCGATGGAGAAGTTCGGTACGACAAGACAGTTGCCCGGCCCCTTCCCCCACAGTTCATCGAGATCAGCAAGTCGATCATCGTCGAAGCCGGAGGTACCGACGACAACGTTAGCGCCGTAGGAACGCCAGACCGACAGGTTGTCCATGACGCTGTCCGGTCGAGAGAACTCCACGATGATGTCGCAACCGTCGAGGTCTTCGTGGTCGCGTCCAATGGTGAGTCCCGCAATATTGCCGCCAGTGTGTTGGTCATACAGGGCAATGAGGTGAAGGTCGGGAGTGGCATCGATGGTTGCCGCGGCGAGGCTGCCCATCCGGCCCCCTGCCCCGGAGACGCCCACGTTCATGCGATGTACTCCTCAAGGTCCGCGCTGTCGAACGGACCGACGGCGCCAATGACGTGGGGGCCACCATATGCAGCTTTGGCGACCGCAATGATGTCCTCGTGAGTGACAATGGATATCGCTTCAACGATCTCATCGACGGTGCGGTGCTGCTGTCCAACGATCTCGGTGCGCCCAATGAGGTTCATCCGGCTGTTGGCATCCTCAAGGCTGATGGCGAGTGAGCCCTTCACGTGGCCCTTTGCCCGTGCAAGCTCTTCGGCTGTGACACCACTCTCAACGACCATTGCGGTCTGCTCTCTGACGATCTTAAGCACTTCGTCTGTCTGGCTCGGAGTTGTTCCAACGTAGGTTGCTGAAGCTCCGGCATCTGAGAATGGCAGTCGGAACGAGTGAACGGCGTAGGCAAGACCGCGGGTCTCCCTGATCTCCTGAAAGAGACGCGATGACATCCCGCCACCCACGATGTGATCGAGAAGCGACAATGCAAAGCGACGCTCATCGCTGCGGTTGATCGACGGCGATCCAACAATGAGATGCGCCTGCTCTGTGTCGCGCCGTACGACGTGTACGCGTCCCACAGACAGAGGCGTGATCTCCTCACGGCTGACCGGGTCACCCTGCCACCCGCCAAAGTGTTCCGTAATCAATTCGGTGAGATGGTCGGGGAAGTTTCCTGCAACTGATACGACGACAGAGTGTGGCGAGTACCTGCGGGACCAATACCCGTGGATCGTCTCGCGGGACATAGAGGCAATTGAAGCTTTCGTACCCAGAACCGGAGGTGCAAGCGGGTGGCCATCCCACATTGCGGTAACAAATTGCTCATGGGCAACATCGGTCGGGTCGTCTTCGTTCATGTTGATCTCTTCGAGCACGACGTTGCGCTCGGAGTCAATTTCGCCCTGTCGGAACTCGGGGCGGATGAGCATCTCGGCGAGAATCTCGACACCTGTCTCGATGTCGGCATCTCGCATGCGAGTCCAGTAGCAGGTGTATTCGCGTGATGTGAAGGCGTTGTGCTGGGCGCCGATCCCGTCAAAGGTATCCGAGATGCGGCGGGCTGGCCAGGTGTCTGCTCCTTTGAAGAGCAAGTGCTCAAGGAAGTGTGAGGCACCTGCCTCGATTTCGATCTCGTCGCGGCTTCCTGTGTCGACCCAGCATCCAATGGCGACCGAGCGAGTCGATGGCATGTGGTGGGTGATGAGGCGGAGACCGTTTGGCAGTGTGGTAAGTTCGTGTTCCATTGGATTCGATGATAGGAACCAAGCCACCCACCAGAATCCGTTCGGTCGGATTTGGCGGTTGTGGATCCTCAGTCGTCGTTGCTTGGGGTTTTGCGGCTCGCCTTCGCCTGACTCTTCGCACGCTTGGCATCAAGCCTGCGCTGCTTCGCCGCCTTCGAGGGTCGGGTCGGTCTTCTTGGTGGGGCTTCGGGCCGCGCTGCTTCCTCGAGAATGGCATTGAGACGACGAACGGCGCGCTTGCGGTTGGTTGCCTGAGAGCGGGACCCGTCCTCCCTGATACGAACCTCGTCGCCAAGCTTCTGCACAAGACGCTCCCGCATTGCGTCATCGAACGCTGCGCTACCAGCGAGGTTGAATGTCAATTCGGCACGCGTCGAACTCTTGTTTGCGTGCTGCCCTCCCGGTCCCCCAGAGGGCCCGAACCGCCACTCGAGCTCCGACGCCGGAATCTCGAACCTCACAACCATCCCTTCCCTGGCAACCCCTTCTCTGGGCTCCACACGCCATATTCCATGTCTGCAACCCTGGGTACGCGAACATCTTAGGATTGGGAGTTATGCGTGACCGTGAACAATCGATCCTCAACGAGATATTGCCGCCAGAGGAACGGGCCATTGAGGCTGTCGTTGCCAGGTACCAGCGGGTCGCTCCAGCCGTCACACGATTCGCCCGCACGTTGTCAGGAAATGACGACCTCCAGGTTCGCCTCGGAACGCAGGCCGCCGCGACTGAGAACACGATTGTGCTCGACCCAGGTGTGTTCCAAACGGCCTATGCCCGGTCCGCTCCGGTAACACCTTCCGAGGTCGCTCTCACCTCGGCACTTCACGAGGTGATCCACCTCATTGCAACCGACTTCGACGAGGAACGCCCCGTACCAAGGGAGTGGTTTGCGTTCAGACCGGACGCGCCCGACAACGACCCAGAGTTCGAAGAAGCGATGGTTCCCGTCGAACTGTTCCAACTCGGGGAGCTGCAGGAAGACCTCATCCGGCCTGACTTCGCAGAGGAGGACCTCGATCTTGACGACCAAGAGGCGAAGGATCCCGCGGCAGTCACCGTGCTTGAAGCCCTGAACACCATCGGCGGACCCGCCGCTGAAGCAATGTTCCTCTCGATCGAGGATGCACGACAGGAGCGAATCCACTTCGACGCATATCCGGGGGCAGGATCCGTACTCAAGGATCTCTATCGCACCTCGGTCGGGCATGCAATGGTGAAGGCGCGGCCTCTTGGCCAGTTCGCCCTTGCGTGTTTCATGATCGTGGGCGGCCACGAGGAACGTGACCGCATGCAGAAGAGGCTTGAACCTCACGTTGCACTGGCGCTCGACGACGCCATGGTGTTTCTTGAGCCTGTTGCGGTCCTGGACAACCAGTGGTCTGTCGGCACCGTTGCGCTCCAGCTTCTGTCTGTTGCAAAGATGCACCACCTCATGCAGGAGGGCGCAGCTTCCATGACCCAGCAGGGGCGCAAGGCCCAGGCGGAGGCTGACAAGTCCGCCATTGCAGACTCTGTCGACGCGGTCCGTCTTGTCACACCCTCGCTCGCAGACAGGGAGTCCTACGACAGGACTCGAACCGCATCGATGTCTGTCAGTGCCGAGGACGGAAAGTTGGGAGAATCCGAAACCGCCGGCGACCCTGCAACGGATCAGATCATGAAAGTCTCGACCGCCCCAACAATCTTCCTTCCAACAGGTCAGGGTGGCAAGTTGATGGTGCTCGACTTCCCCGACAAGTTCGCTGTGTGGGGGGCGCAGGGCAGAGAGATGTTGTTGAAGGCATCGGTCGACTGGGGCGTCGCGCAGCACAGAGTGTCCGGCGAGCTTTATCCCCTCTTTCTTGCAAATCAACGCCGTGGATTGCGGTCCGGATTCGATGCAGGCGACCTGTCACCCTACACGCCGTTGCTGCTTGGCGCTGGGCTGTACGAACGCATGTTCGAGCGCCGCGACCTGCCGTCTCGCAGGTCGTATGCACTAAGTCTTCTGGTCGACGGCTCAGCGTCGATGTTGCAACCAAGAACGTCGGGAACACGCAAATCCCCCTGGGCAATGGCCGCCGCAGTGCTCGGCGCATGGACGCTTGCTCAGCTTGCGGACGAGTTGCAAATCGATTTCGAGATCGCAATATTCAACCGGTCGTTTGCTACGGACTTCGCAGATACCGAAGCCACGTATCGGGACAAACGTGCTCGCGCAACGGCAGGTCTTCGGCAAGCCCAGGGCGGCAACGCCGATCGGCTGACACGAACAGTGAACCACTACCTGGTCAAACGGTTCGACCAGAGATGGCGAACGTCCCAAGACACCCTTGCCGGACTCTTCTACGCAGCGGCACAGCCCCAGGACGCTGCGCGTGAATCACGGAGAGCGCCAGAGGATTCACCGCCGGTATCCATGTTCGAGAAGGCAGCAAACGTTGACGAGTTCAATGTTGCTCACGCGGCGGAGCGTCTTGCCTCCCAACGTGCAACACATCTCATGCTCGTAGTCCTCGCTGACGGAATGACACGGGGGTCCGTGCAGACTCTCGCCCAGACCGTTGCATCCGTCGAACACTCCGGAGTCACCGTCCTTGGAATTGGTATCGGCGACGACACGGTGAGATCCGCCTACTCGAGGGCCGAGGTCGTCGAGCAGCCGCAACGCCTTGCGACCGCAATGGTTGACGGTGTGCGATCGATCCTCTACCGAACAGTTACATCGTCAGATCCTGATGCGTGGTGGGTGCACACACGTGGACGCGAACTTGAAAGTCTTATCAATTAGGAGATCAGCATGACCGAATCAGTCACATTCAAGGACCCCCAGGGTGTCAAGCCGGACATCATTCTCACAACGCCGGACATCCCCAAAGATCTGCCTGACCGAGAGAACCGAACCGATCACATTCCCTCGGGTGACGACTACTACGTCGACCTCGGGATGCAGTACAAACTCGCAAGCCTCGAGCAGGTTCGCAGGTCTCACTTCACAGAGAGCCCACTGCACCTGGCCCTTCGTGGACACATGGGCACCGGCAAGGACCATGACCTTGAGCAGTTCGCAGCAAAGCTCAAAACACCGTACTACCGGATTCCTCTCACCGGTGAGGTGAGGGACATCACCCTGATTGGTTCGGTCAAGTTACATGGCGACGGCATGGGCGGCACAGAGAGTCGTTGGGAGGATGGCGACATTACGCGTGCGCTTCGTGGTCCCGCCATTGTCAATCTGTCCGAGTTGAACGCCGCTGGCGCGGAGACACTCTTTGCGCTCCACGGACTTCTCGACCGCCACAGAGCCCTTGAGCTTCCAACGGGTGAGATGGTGAGGCTCAGAGACGACGTCCGAATCTTCGGAACGCTCAACCCGACGGATCTCCGTGACTACGCCGGGACCCAGACACTGAACAAGGCATTCGCTGACAGGTGGATCATCTGGGAGAAGCTATTTCCGTCCGGTGACGAAATCGACCTCATGCTTGAGCGACGTCACCCGACAATGGATCCAGAGATGCGCGACCTGCTCTCGAAGCTGGCTGTCGAGATCAACACGTCGTTCACCTCAGTAGATTCGCGCACACGCGTCGAGACACCGATGTCACTTCGCTCCGTGCTCGACCGCTACCCGGCTGGCCTACGGATGTATGCCACAGCAAAGGATCCGATGCGCTCCGCATGGCAGGAATTCGTCCTCCCCCACATCGACCCCCACGACAACGATCACTACGAAACCGTCTGGTCAGCCGTCGTCCGAGTAGGCCCTGCCCGCCCACCATTCGCCGACTGACAACGCGAATCTCAAAACGTTTCAACACATTCGTTTCTGTGATAGCCACAGCGTTGGTTGTGACTCATGAGCTGGTTTATTCGTTCAATTCGGAAACTCGAGGCCGACCTCGTCGAGGTCGAGGCGGAAATCTCTCTGCTGCGTTGTGAACAGATCGTTCTCCTCGGTCAGCTTGACTCCGCCCGGGCTTCTCAGGCCTACGGTTCACGGTCACTCGTCGACGGGGCTTCAGCCCGGTTGGACATGAATCGGCACACGGTTTGTTGACGGCGGAACTCATAATCCCGATAATCTCGTCAGCCTCTGCTGGTTCCACCATCACATCCTGATCCACCGCTGAAGACTCCTGCAACCCTCGCGCCCCCCACCGCGGTAGCCGTTGTCCAATCGCCGTGGCACTGGACAAGCACCCATCTCTTCTCACATTCCAACCCGTCGGCTGAATCCACGAACCCACTCGCGCGTGTTCAGGTTCGTCTCACCCGCGAACGGTTGCGGGCTCGGAGCGCTGGCGCCCGAGAACCCGCGAGCAACCGAGTCTTCGAGGTTGCCATCCTCCGATCCTCCGAACCGCCGAGCCGCCGATTGCCGCTACGTACTACCGCGGACCTCCGGCCGCTGCTTAATCCCGGAAGTTGATGTATTGGAGGGGGAGGCGGAAGTCGAGCGACTTGACGGCGCTGATTACTTCTTGCAGGTCGTCGCGTTTCTTGCCGGTGATGCGAAGTTGATCTCCCTGTATGGCAACCTGGACCTTGAGTTTCATGTTCTTGATGTCTTTCACAAGTTCCTTTGCGGCATCCTGAGCGATTCCCTCGTTCAGGGTGAAGACTGCTTTGTAGCGTCCACCGCCGATCTCTTTGGCTTCTCCTCCAGCAATGGATTTGAGCGACACGTTACGTCGGATGAGTTTGCTCTTGAGCACATCAGTGGAGGCGTCAAGCCTTCCCTCAGAGTCAGACTCCACAGCGATACCGTCGTCGGAGAGTCGGATGCTGGTGTCGGTTCCTTTGAAGTCGTAGCGCGTAGTGACCTCGCGAGCGGCCTGGTCCACAGCGTTTCGGACCTCTTGCATGTCTACTTGAGAGACAATGTCGAATGATGGCATGGAGCCATCGTAGCGAATGTCGCGCCCACACCCGTACACCGAGGCCATCCATGCCTGATCGCATCTCAGGACTCGTCGGCACGGTGACTAGTCACAAGGTGACCGAAACGAACCCTGCTCCAGTCAGGTGCGTGCAACGCCGAAGAACCTTGTATGGATTCCAGGTTGCACACCCGTATCGACGGTTCGTCGAAATTCGACCATGCCGACCTTCTTGTTGCCCCACTATTGGAGACATCGACTGGTCGATCGACGAACACCCCGGCATCCGAGGCGTCT
>SMXV01000004.1 GCA_004356175.1 Acidobacteriota bacterium | reverse complement strand
GTGACAACAGCAGCCGTGCGATCCAGTAGTCTGTCGTGGACTTCGCCAGCATCTCGATTGTCGAAGTACCGCTGAACTAAGAGGTAGATCCCTGTCGTGGAGACGAGCGCAAACAGGAAGATGACGATCAGAGTCATAGTTCCATACCCCTCACACCACTTCGACGACCGACTCAAAGAGCTCCGCCGGGAGAGTAATACCGTGAGCGAGCATGCGTTCGTGGAAGCGTGGGCGAATGCCCGTAGCAGCGAAGCGGCCCAGCACCTTGCCCTCCGCGGAGAGGCCTCGCTTCTCAAAGACGAACAGGTCTTGCAGCGTGATAGTATCTCCCTCCATACCGCCGACTTCGGTGATCGACATGATCTTGCGGGTTCCGTCGCTCAGGCGTGAGGTCTGAATGACCACGTCAAGCGCCGCGGAGACCTGCTGCCGAATCGACTTCAACCCCAAGTTGGAGTTGCCCATTGTGACCATAACCTCCAGCCGGGTCAGCACGTCACGCGGCGAGTTGGCATGGACCGTCGTCATCGAACCGTCATGACCGGTGTTCATCGCTTGCAACATGTCTAGTGCCTCTTCGCCCCGGCACTCGCCGACAATGATGCGGTCCGGACGCATGCGCAAGGCATTGATGAGCAGTTCGCGCTGCCGCACAGCTCCATCGCCCTCGATATTGGGCGGACGTGTCTCAAGACGTGCCACGTGCGGTTGCTTTAACTGAAGCTCTGCTGCGTCCTCGATCGTGACGACTCGCTCCTTGGGAGAGATGAAGGCTGAGAGAGCGTTGAGTAGCGTGGTTTTTCCCGAACCTGTCCCGCCGGAAACGATGATATTCAGTCGGGTTTTGACGCACGCCTCGATGAGTTGCAACATGGCGTCCGTCATGGACTGCTTTTCGACCAGATCGGCTGGCATCAGCTTGTCGGTTCCGAAACGACGAATCGAGAGTAAAGGCCCATCGACAGCAAGCGGCGGGATGATTGCGTTCACGCGTGAACCGTCCATCAGGCGCGCATCGACCATCGGCGAAGACTCATCGATGCGACGTCCGACTTGAGAGACGATCTTGTCGATGATACGGAGCAGGTGGCTGTTGTCTTTAAATGTCACCGCCGTTAACTCCAGGCGTCCACGCTTTTCGATGTAGACCTGGTTGTACCCATTGACGAGGATGTCGGAGATGGAGTCGTCTTGTAATAACGTCTCCAGCGGGCCAAGCCCGAAGACCTCGTCGAGGACTTCACCGACGATCTGGCTGCGCTCGGCGGCACTAAGCAAGGTCTGCTCGCTGTCGATGAGTTGCGAAAGGGCTCCCCGCACCTCTTCGCGCAAGGTCTGAGTCTCAATCGACGCCAGAGCATCGAGATTGATCTTGTCCAGGAGCTTTCGGTGCAGAGTGAACTTCAGCTCTTGGTGACGGGCTGTGAGAGGTCGCGTCTTCAGAGCCAGGGGATTTGAGGAGACGGAGACATCAGAGCGGTCGAGATCGATTACGGACATGGATGAAGTACTCCACAGACATATCGACCGAACATTCGATAACTACAAGAAAACGTGGGTGAGGAGCCAGCTCGCAGAAGCTTCGCGTGTCACACTCCGCCCCACAGCTGCTTGAGTGCGCCGAGGCGACTGCGGTCCGCCTCAACCGCTTGTGGATCGAGGAGGCCTTGGACGTAGCTGCGAATGCTCTTGCCAAGTTCCGACTTCTCCGGGACAGGCTCGCCTTCGCGCTGGGCCTTCTCGACTGCTAGCGGATCGTCGGGAAATGTTTGATGGATCGAGGCGCGAAAGATCTTCTCTAGCTCGTCAACGGACAGCTCGCGCTTACGGTCGGCCCGATTGACCAAGATGTTGAGTTGATCGCGACTCCGTCCCATCTCTTCCAGGACTGGAACCGTGCGACGCATGAGGAAGAGGGAAGTCATGTCCGTCGAGCAGACCAAATTGACCTCATTGGCCGCGTTGACTGCCGTCATCCCGAGCGGGTCCATAACGCCACCGAGGTCGACGATGACGTGGTCGTAGGCACCGCGCACGAACTCGATTAACTCTTGCACCGGGTAGGCTTCGATCAAGGCTAGTTCCGGGTGATCGGGCGCGGCGAGAATGTCAACGCCACCCTTATGGGAAACGAGGGATTTCCACACGCCGTCGTCCAGTTGATTGGCGTGTTTCAAGGCGTCGATGGCACTGTAGGCGGGGCGCAGCTTCGCCAGGAATGCGATGACGCCGCCGACCAAATGCAAATCAGCTAGCAGCACTCGCCCTCCCGACTGCTTCTGGATCTGATAAGCGGATGAATATGCGAGCGTGGTCGCTCCTGAACCGCCCTTGACCGGCGAGAAGACGTGGACTCGCCCACGCTTCGAAACCGGTCGCCTCGCTGCGACGCCACTGTGCTCCAGCATGCGGCGCACAGCATGCCGCACCTCTTCCAGTGGGAATGGGCTTGCCAGAAACTCGGCGGCTCCGCCACGCAGGCACTGGAGGATCGCTTCTGGGTTGTTGGCTTCGTCGAGACCAGCGATGGCAACTTCGGGAGCAGTCCGAGCAACGGCAGTGATGATCTGAAGCGCGGCCCCGCGATCAGCACTCACATCGATGAAGACAGCCTCAACACGATGTTCAGATAAAAGGCGCTCTACTTCGCGTACGGCTGGGTACTCGTTCACCTCAACCACAAACCCCAGTTCCCGGACCGACGCGCAAACCGCTTGGAACGTACTGGAGAGTCGGCGGTTCGGACAGATCAGCGCTGCCGACAGGACCGTTGCTGTCTCCCGAGCCATCCCTCCATCGCCTCCTCCAAGATTCGCTCAGTTCAATTCAAGACCTGCGCGGATTCGAATGTCTGAAGAGAGATCTCGCTGCCGCGGTAGACCTCGACCTCCACTGGCGGCGGTAGTGCTGGTGCGGGTGTGAGAACAGGCCTTGGTGCTGGTCGCGAGACGTTGATCGTCTTGACTGTGACACCAAACAAGTCGCTCTCACGGACGCCTGTGGTCGTCGCCACTTCCGCATCGTTCGCATTGCGCAAGACCAGCTGGATGCGGCCCTGGGTCTGTGCCAGAGTCACCATCTCTGATTGCTCGGGAGTTAGCAGCAACGTGACGACTGGGACTCGCTGCGGACGCCCGGAGGCGTCTGGTGCAAGATGCTCGCCAGCCGAAAGCACGCGTACGTTGCCAAGGATCGTCTTGGTCATTCGGCCACCGCTCGGGTCGTCCTGCGGGACTCCCGTAATCAGCACATCGACCCTTGCCTCGGGCATCACGAACCCGGCCACGCCGTTGACATCGTCGACACGAATCGACATGGCCCGCATGCCATTGGGAACCTTAGTCGCCAGACCAACACCAGCGCCGGGAGCTGCTAGTCTCCGGTCGAGTACGGGCTCTTCGGCGAGGATACGACTCATCGGCACCCGACCGATCACGAGTTCAATATCTTCGAAGCCGTCTCGGGGTAATTGACCGCTCGGCCAAGGCTTGACTCGTAGTTCACCGGGCTGAATCTCGGACCCGACCTCCAGGTCCGTGGCAGCGATGACGACCTCCGACATCGGTATTTCTCTGGCGGTCGCATCCCGCAGAGCGACCTGATAAAAGACACCGGTGATCACAAGCGCCAATCCGGCGGAGATAGCAAGCGCCGTTACAATTCGTGAGTTCATCTGCCTCCTCTATCGGCACGGCATGGCGCCGTACTTAACTCGATCTTGAGTTTTCTAGCTGTCTGACTAGCTCGACGCTTCGGCGAGCTTGGAAGCCAGCTTCGAATAGATGCTGTCCATGCTGGTCGACAGCCCTGGGAGGAACAGCCCGGCGGCAACGGCGACAAGCCCTGCCAAAAGGGCATACTCAACCAGGTCCTGACCACCTTCGTCCTCTCGCAAACATCGCGCGCAAAGCTGCTGATAGAATCCGAACATAGTTACCTCTTCGAACCGTCCAATGAACCAAGGGCTAAGCGCGGCCCGAGCCACGCCGAGCCCTCCTGTGTTGACCGTTTTACTAGGCCGCAGCTGCCGTGAGCACGCTGCTCATGCGCGAGAAGATCGTGCTGATCGACGTGCTAATGGCTGGCAATAGCGCACCGGCTGCGACCGCTACGAATCCCGCCAGCAAGGCATACTCAATAAGATCCTGACCGTCCTTTTCCTCGATAAGGCTCCGTAGCCGAATCGCTATTCGCATCAAGTGTTCATTCATGGAACAAAATCCTCCTTCCTTGACCAATAACTTCAGTTATCGTCCGGCTACGCCTTCGGCGACGAAGGGGGGATCCACGCACGTGTTGCGACCGGACTCGTTGTCAGAGCCCTTATCGACAGTGCGACCTAAAAGTTGCAGATTTGTTGCAGGAGAGAACAGGGGGGACAGACTAGTTGCTGCTAGGCAACTCGGCGAGAGCTGCTTCGAGTTCGCTTCGGGCGTGCGGATCTCCGTTCGTCACGGACATCTCAATGCCCCGCTCGAACACGTCGCCTGCCGCGGAGTTCTGGCCAAGTCGCTGGTGAGCTCTGCCAGCGTGATAGTACGCCGCTTGGTAGGTTGGATCGATAGCGAGGATGCGCTGAAACTCTTCTATCGCGGCTTCATCAGCGCCAGCCTTGACATGTTCCTGGGCCAATCCGTAACGAACAAAACAGTCGTCGGGACTGGCTTCGAGAAAAGACCGGAGCGTTTCGATGCGGCTACTCATGATGTCTCAGGACACCCCAATATATCAGCTAGCCGCCGCATGGTAGATCCTCTCCGGCAGCGTCTGCACCGCACATACCCTGTTGAGGAGCTGTCTCGATCGCGAACCGTAGGTACTCAACCATTCACCTATCGCGACACCCGCGCGGTGACGTGGCGACGGACATCCGACGGTTGACACTTGCCAATTCCGTGTGGGAACTTGAAAAGAGTTCTCCCTGATCCTCAGTAGCTCAATTGGTAGAGCATCCGGCTGTTAACCGGAGGGTTGTAGGTTCGAGTCCTACCTGAGGAGCCAATTTCCTCAACAGCTTAGAGGCTAGCGGAGCAGCGTTGGGCCCTGAGTGGAAGCCACCGGTCCGAGAACGCTGCTGTCCATCTTGTCGGTCGTTTTACGCTTCGAATCCTCGAACAGGTGGCCGTAAGCCT
>SMXV01000003.1 GCA_004356175.1 Acidobacteriota bacterium | reverse complement strand
GATCAAGAACGGCCCGGTCGTTGCGGTAGTCGAGCTTCTTCATCGCTTTGTCCCGCGACAGCCACTTCACCTTGTCCACTTCGGAGTTCACGGTGAACTCCCCGCTGTGGACCTCCACGACCCACCATTTCACGATTTTCGAGTTTCCTGTCTTCGTGTCATACCCGACTGATCCAATGAGGCGGGGGTTCGATCCGACTATGCCTGTCTCCTCCTCGAGTTCGCGCAGTGCCGTTTCGAGGAGCGTCTCACCCTTGTCGACCTTGCCCTTGGGAAGGGACCAGTCGTTGTATCCGGGTCGGTGCACAACGAGATACCGAGCCTCGCCGGTCCTGGACCGTCGTGCAACGACACATCCCGCTGCCCATATCGATCCGCGTGGTAGAAGTTCTGCAGCCACAAGAGGCCGTGCTCAACCGCGGTTGCGGTCGAGCTCCACGACTTTGCGCAGCCGACGCGCATGACGTTCCTCGCCGGAGAATGTCGCTGCGAGATACGCGTCGACAATTTCAATTGCCGTCGTCAAGCCGATGATCCGGGCACCGAGTGAAAGGACGTTCATGTCGTCGTGTTCAACGGCCTGGTGCGCCGTGTAGTGGTCATGCACGACGGCAGAACGGACACCGGTGATCTTGTTCGCTGCAATGGATCCACCAGCACCCGATCCGCATACCATGATTCCCCGCTCAGAATCGCCTGACGCTACTTCGCGTCCGACGGCTGCGGAGAAGTCGGGGTAGTCGACCGGTTCCTCGGAATCGGTGCCGACGTCAAGTACGACGTGACCGGCGGACTCAAGATGAGACACAAGCAGCGTCTTGAGCTCGAAACCAGCATGATCTGACCCGATTACAACTCGCATGTGGACTCCCTGGCGACTCTCTGCGCGGCAGGGTAGTGAGGGAGTGAGCCCGACCCGTCGTTGCGACTCGAGCGGCGTCGAAGCCAGGTACCGGCGACAGAAAATAGCGACGGTCGTACCATCGCAGTATGCGAAAAGTCCTCGCGGGAATGGTTCTCTTTATCGCAGCCTGCTCCAGCGGCGTCAGCGCCCCGGAGATCGGTGCGACGGAGTTGGTCTGCAACGAATTGTTCTGCGTCGACGTGCCGCGAGGCTGGCAGGCAGAGATCGGTGAGACGTACCTCTCATTTCATCACGACCTCGACCCAACAAACACGTTTCTCACTGTTGGCGTATCAAATATGCGTGCGATCGTTGAAGCCACGGGTCAAACGTGGCCTGTATCCGCCGAGGATACGACCAGGGCGTTCTGGTCGCTGCTCGAAGAAGGCGACGCTGGCACGTTCGCGCGGTCGACCCGTCGAGTCGGAGGCTCCATCAAGAGCTGGGGTACTCATAGCGACGGCGTGATGTGGTTCCTGTTGACTCCCACGGAGGGATCGAGCGCAATCGGCATCGAAATGAGAGCCCCGAACGCGTCATGGGAGGCACACGCTGATCGGGTTTTCGACAGTCTCACGACTCCGTGACGGAAGCACCGCGCCCCAAATAGAGGGCTTCGCCGTATCCTTTGATTCATGGCTGACTCGTTTCACGTTCGCGGCGGTACTGCCCTCTCAGGCAGCATCAAAATAGGTGGTGCGAAGAACGCTGCCCTGAAGCTCATGGTCGCGTCTCTGCTTGCGCCAGGGAAACATCACATTGGGAACGTGCCCAATATCGTCGATGTCGACACGATGGCACGGGTACTCGAGCATGTGGGCGCCACCTGCGATCGGGATGGTTCCATGCTGACCATTGACGTCCCTGACGATCCCCTGCCAGAAGCACCTCTCGACTTGGTACGTCAAATGCGCGCATCGATCCTTGTGCTTGGTGCGCTGCTTGCTCGTGCGGGCGAGGCCAGGGTTGCCCTTCCGGGTGGTGACGACTTTGGCTCACGTCCAATCGACTTTCACATCAAAGGTCTTGAATCGATGGGTGCAACATTCGAACTCCATCACGGTGTGCTGCATGGCTCTGCGCCCGACGGCTTGACGGGAACCGACGTGTTCCTCGAGTTCCCCTCTGTCGGTGCCACCGAGAACTTGCTGCTCGCTGCCGTCCTCGCGGATGGAGTGACCACGATCGGCAACGCGGCTCGTGAACCGGAGCTCGTCGATCTGGCCCAGTATCTAACAACAATGGGTGCAAAAATTGATGGCGCCGGAACGTCGACGATTGAAATCCATGGAGTTGGGGCGCTCGAACCGGCATCACACTCGACGGTTCCCGACCGCCTCGAGGCCGGTACGTATCTCGCAGCAGGAGCTATGACACGCGGACACGTGACAGTGACAGACTGCAAGCCGGAGCATCTGCGGATGGAGCTTCGCAAGCTTGCCTCCATTGGGTGCGAGGTCGAGACGACGGAATCAACGATTACCCTGGTCGGCCCCGATCGTCCTGCAGCGGTTGATGTCGCGACTCTGCCTTACCCAGGATTCCACACCGATATGCATCCCCAGATGGTCACGATGCTGTCCGTGGCAGACGGGACGTCCATCCTCACAGAGAATATTTATGCCGGTCGGTTTCGGTACCTCGGCGAGCTGAACCGTATGGGCGCAGACGTTCATGCAGACGGTCAGCATGTTGTAATCCGTGGCGTGGACAGGTTGTCTGGCTGCGAGGTCGATGCGTGTGACATTCGTGCAGGCGCCGCACTCGTGATTGCCGCAATGAGAGCCGACGGTGACACGCTCATCCGCGACGCTCAGCACATCGACCGCGGATACGACCGCTGGGTCGAGAACCTGCAGTCCCTCGGGGCTGATATCGAACGAGTATGAAACGGCCCTTTTTACGAGCGTCGGTTGGCGCGTCGGTTCTCTCTGTCCTCCTCGTCGTTGGAATGGTCTCGCCTGCATTGGCGGTTGAGGGTCAACGTGAGGTACTGACAATCGAACTCTTCGGAAGCGACAACGCGCGTTTCGAAGTCGATGGTCGGCGGTATGCGGGACCGATGTTGTTCACCGCCCGGTCGAACGGAATATCCTTCACCGAGTTCGCAACGATTGAGCAGTATCTACAAGGCATTTCGGAGATGCCGTTCTCGTGGCAGCCCCAAGCCCTTGCGGCTCAGGCTGTTGCGGCACGGACCTATCTCGCCCGTAGGTTGCTTGGCGGCCGAAAGGGTGATGCGGCACGGTACGAATTCGATATCTGCGCCACGAATCGTTGTCAGGTGTACCGAGGTGTTCAGCTTGTGGAGGGCAAGTACGGCGACCGATGGAAGGCGGCGGTCGAGTCGACGGCCGGTGAGGTTCTGCTGTACAACGGCATACCAATCGAGGCTGTGTACACAGCAAACGTCGGATCGCGATCCCGGGCCAACCAGGACGTGTGGGCAAGTTCCGCAATTCCGTATCTCCAGCCGGTCGACTCTCCGGACATCGGCATCGCGCCCTTCTCCGAGTGGACGGTCGAGGTGTCGGGGGACCAGTTCGTCGCCATTCTTCGAGCAGACGGGTATGACGTTGGCGGAACCCTGATTTCGATTGTGGTGGATGATCCTCCTGAGGGGCAGGGCAGGACGTCGATCACGGTCACCACTTCTGGTGGTACCGACTCCCTTCTTGCGCCCAATCTCAAGGGTGCGTTCAACCGAAGAGGCGAGCATTTGTATCCCGGAATCCTGCCCGCGCGGCTGCGCGACGGTGGGTTACTTCCGGAGCCGCTGCTCTCTTACACGTTCGAGATTTCGCGGGTGCTTGTCAAGCCGACGGCGATTGACAATCTGCTTCCGGCATCGGATCGGCAGGGCAGAGACATTGTCAGAATCGACGGTGAGGGTTGGGGGCACGGTGTCGGCATGAGTCAGTGGGGCGCACAGATCATGGCGAAAGATGGGTCCAGCTACGCCGACATTCTGTCGCACTACTACACGGGAACCGAGCCGCAGCTCGCGCCTGAACTGGTACCCGATAACGTCGTGGTCGGTCTCTCATGGGGTCGTTCAGAGATCCCGGTATCCATGGAGGGCACGACACGTGTTGTAGTAAATGACCTTCTTCTCGGGTTCATCGGCGCAGGGGACTGGCTCATCGTGACGACACCCTTCGGCATCGACGTTGTTCCGCTGGACTCTGCCGGTTTCGTGTCTCTCATTGCTCAGCGCAGGTGGCCACGCTAGGAGCCCGTGCCCCTAAGAGCACGGGTCAGTATCGGCTTCTACATCCTTGACGGCCATCCATTACCACTCGCTGCGGTCCCGGCCCCACCGTTTCGCTACCAGGAGTGGCAAAATTTCGCCCTTGTGCGTCTGGCGCGCCTGTTCGCCGAGCCATACACACCCATACTGACCCACGTTCCCAGGTCGCTTTCGACGTGTCGCAGCGCGTGGGAACACTTTGACCTACGCGTATGTTGGAAATTGTGGATGGTGGCCGTTAGCATGGCAGGGATTGAGGAGCACGATGAGCAGCAGCACAGAAGGCAGCATCATAGAGATTGCGTCACCGGCGCTTCGCGCTGCCGTGACCGACGTTGAGGTTGACATTGCAGAGCTCGAGTCCGCCCTCGACTACATTCGCCCCGCCCTCCAGGCCGACGGTGGCGATGTACTTCTTGACTCCGTCAACGGCGGCACTGTCAATCTGAAACTGCTCGGAGCCTGCGGAGGCTGTCCCATCTCCGAAACAACCGTCACGGCGGGAATCGAACGCATTCTTAAAGACCGCGTCCCGGGCGTGGTCGAAGTACTAGCAACCTGAGGGAAGAAGTTTCTAGTTGCTGGTCTCTAGTTTCTGGTTCCTAGTCTTGGTCAGCCCCTCATCAGCGTATGCGCAACGACACCTGATCCTCATACACCCCTGTTGACCAAGAACGAGACACGAGATATCGGACACTCTCTTCCGATCTTCCTGTCGTACTGCGCACTACCGGGCCGGACTCCCGGCCCTCCGGCCCTACAATCCGCCCCATGCACATCGACCAGTTGATTGAGGACGCTTCGCGCGGAGACGTGCGGGCTGTCGGGAGAATCTGCTCCGTCGTCGAGGCCGGAGGGGAGGATGCAGTCGCGGTTTCTGGACAGCTGTATCCGACGGGCGGCGATGCATGGACCACCGGAGTTACTGGCGTTCCTGGGGCTGGAAAGTCAACACTCGTCAGCGAGCTTGTTGAGTTCGCATTGACGGACAAGAACCGCGTGGCTGTGCTCGCGGTCGACCCGTCGAGTCCGTTCAGCGGCGGAGCGATCCTTGGCGATCGGGTTCGCATGGGGGCGCACTCAGGGAACGATAAGGTGTTCATCCGGTCGGTCGCGAACCGCGGGCATCTCGGCGGAATCTCAACGTCGACACCCGCAATGGCTGCATGTCTTGCAGGCCTCGGATTCGAGGAGATTGTGATTGAAACGGTCGGTGTCGGCCAGTCGGAAGTTGAGATCGCATCCGCGGCAGACACCACCGTCGTTGTTGTGACCGCTGGTTGGGGTGACTCTGTCCAGGCGGCAAAGGCCGGATTTCTTGAGATCGCAGACATCTTCGTGGTGAACAAGGCAGACACGGCGGGGGCCGATGCCGCTGTCAGTGACATCAATTCAATGCTCGACATCGGCCCTGACACGCCGTGGCGACCTCCAGTGCTACAGACCGTCGCATCCGACGGTGTCGGCGTGGGTGAGCTGTGGGAAGCGGTCGTCAACCACAGGAAGCATCTCGTCGACTCTGGAGAGCTGGGGGAGCGTCGCCGGATGAGAGCCGCGCACGACCTTGCCATGGCCCTTCAAGCAGGCATCGACCGTTCAATGAACAGTGACGAACCGACATCCGAGCTACTTGACGACATCGTGGAGCGACGTACAGATCCGTGGTCCGCAGCTGACCGGTTGCTTGAAACCTTGTAGCCTGTCCCACCCGACGTAAGGACTGATGTGGAACTGGTCGACTACTCCCTCGACGGCGCCGTCGCGTTGATCACGCTCAACCGCCCGCCCGTGAATGCCCTCAATTCCCAGATGATTGCTGACATCAACGAAGCAATTGGACTTGCCGAAGACGTCGACGTTCGTGCTGTGGTCATCACCGGATCGCCTCATTTCGCGGCGGGCGCAGACATCAAGGGATTCCAGAGAACCTTTGATCAAGGAGACTCGGATCGGCAGACCTCTGGGCTGGCGGAGACCGTCGCCCGACTCGCCAAAATTGAGAAACCGACCATCGCCGCCATCAACGGTTTTGCTCTTGGAGGCGGACTCGAACTTGCCATGGGCGCAGATTTTCGATATCTCGCGCAGAGCGCAAAGGTTGGGCAGCCCGAGATTCTGCTCGGCATCATCCCAGGCTCGGGTGGTACCCAGAGGCTGGCGAGACTTGTGGGGCCTCAGAGGTGCAAGGAGATGTGCATGTCTGGCAGACAGGTTGGCGCTGACGAAGCGCTGACGATTGGTCTGGCAGACAAAGTTGTCTCTGACGACGACCTGCTGGAGGTCGCGCTCACCGACGCAGCGTCATTCGCGAACGGGCCAACCCTGGCCTACATCGCTGTCAAGAGAGCCGTGTCAAAGGGTTTCGACGCATCTCTTCAAGACGGCATCGCGATCGAAGCCGAAGAGTTCGCCAAAGTGTTCGCCTCTCAGGACGCACGCACCGGCGTAGCCGCCTTCCTGGCCAAAGAACTTCCCACCTTCCAAGGCAACTAACGCATCCGTGTCCCCCCTGAAGGTTGTCGCATCGCGCGATAGTGCGACAGTGGTGGGTCATGGTTTCGTTGCCATTTACTTGGGGTTTTGAAAGCGGGCGGGGCGGGGATTGGGATAGCATTTCTGGATGGCCTTTCGACTTCCCGCGTGGACTTTTCGGGTTGGGGTTGCGCTAGTAGTGGTCCTCGTTATGGTGTGGGCCGTTGCCGGCTGGATGCACTCTGGCGCGATCAGGGACGAGTTCCTGACCGCCCGTTCAGATTCCTCCGTCTATGACGTTGCGGTGCATTCGAACGAAGCTGGCAGGGTGGTAATCGACCGCACTCCTGCGTCAGAGTCGGAGGGCATTTGGGGTCTCGAGAGCGTGAATGCATATGCGCAGATCTCTACCATTGTGCGGATTGATGACTCCGTGGTTGAACGTGGTGTGCAGTCTCTCGTGGGTGAAATAGCGGCTGGTTCTCAGGCCCGTATCGACGTTGACGCATATACTGGCGACCCAACGTCGGCCCACGGCCTTGGTTTCAAGGATCCTCGCACTCCGTC
>SMXV01000007.1 GCA_004356175.1 Acidobacteriota bacterium | reverse complement strand
GTCGATGTCAAGCAGCTCACGGAATGCCGGTTCGCCGAGCAGGTCAGCCAGGAGGTTCCGGTCAAGAGTGAGGGCAGCGAGGCGGCGCTCCGCAACGGGTGCATCGTATTCGTACATGAACGACGCAATGAAGTCGAACATGAGAGACGATGCAAAGGGCGAGGGTCCCTGAGTGTCCGCGTCGACGACACGTACGGTTCGCTTCTGGATGTCCGAGAGCACCTCTCGCAGCGCCGGAAGGTCGAAGTAGTCCTGCATGACCTCCCTATATGTCTCGAGCATGATGGGAAACGACTCGAATTTACGGGCTACCTCAAGGAGGCTTGCCGCTTTGCGGCGTTGCAGCCACAGTGGCGTGCGAGATCCGGGACGTCGTCGTGGCAGGAGGAGTGCGCGTGCAGCGGCTTCACGAAACATTGATACGAACAACGCCGTGTCCGCGATCTCGTCGATTAGGAGCTGCTCGATATCGGCGGGGTCAATGATGATCCGGCCCGTGTCGGGCGGCAGATCGGCGTCAGGGAATCGGAAGAGAATCCCATCGTCAGACCAGATAGCGTCGACGGGGGATCCTGTTTCCGATCTGATGCGGTTGCGGATTGCAAGACCCCATGGCGCATGGATTCTTCCGCCGAATGGTGAAAGTAAAACGATGCGCCAGTCGCCGATTTCATCCTTGAATCGTTGAACGACGATTGTCCTGTCGGTCGGGAGATGGCCCGTCGCCTCCTTCTCCTGTGCAAAGTACGACACAAGATTCTTGGCTGCCCATGGATCGAGTCGGTATCTGCCTGTCAGCAGCGCAGTGGCGCTGTCCGTGTCGAGCGCGCCGACTTCTCGAGTGAATGCGCCGATTGCCCTTCCAAGTTCGAGAGGCCGACCCGGAGCGTCGCCGTGCCAGAATGGCATGCGGGCCGCCGCGGCAGCAGGTGCAGGGGTGACGGTGACGCGGTCCTGAGTGATGTTCTCGATGCGCCACGTCGTTGAGCCGAGAACAAAAGTCTCGCCGGGGCGTGACTCGTAGACCATCTCCTCGTCAAGTTCACCGACCCGTGCACCATCGGGGAGCTGGACGGTGTATAGGCCGCGGTCAGGAATCGTTCCGGCGTTGGTCACTGCAAGAAGTTTGGCGTTCGAGCGGGCGGTGATTTTGCCAGCAACACGGTCCCATACGATGCGTGGGCGTAGTTCCGCAAAGTCGTCTGAGGGGTACCTGCCCGCCAGCATGTCGAGGACGGACTCGTAGGTCGCCCGAGTGAGGTTCGCAAAGGGAAATGCTCCTCGTACAAGGTCGAACGTCTCGTCAACATCGAGGTCGTTGGCGGCTGCCATTGCAACGATATGTTGGGAGAGAACGTCGATCGGGTTGCGGGGGATCACTGTTGATTCGATGCTGGCGCTGTACATTCTGTCAACCACTACGGCGGCCTCAAGAAGGTCGCCTCTGTGCTTCGGAAAGATCTTCGCGACGGAGGGTTCGCCAACCTGGTGGCCTGCGCGTCCTACCCGCTGCAACCCTCGGGAAACGGAGGAGGGTGATCCGACGAGGACAACGAGGTCCACCGCTGCCATGTCGATGCCAAGTTCCAGTGTGCCAGTCGCGACGACACCCTTCAGCTCGCCGCGTTTGAGCCGGTCCTCGATTGCGAGTCGTTTCTCACGCGATACGGACCCGTGGTGCGCCTGGAGTATCTCGGCGTCGGCCAGTCGGTTGAGTTCCGCAGCAAGACGCTCGGCCAATCCTCTGCTGTTGACAAAGAGGATGGTCGACGTGTGTTCCATGACGAGTGAGAGCAGCTGCGGGTACATGGCTGGCCAGATGGATCGGGTCTCGTGTCCGTCCTTGGCGATGGTGTCGATTTCGGGGCGGGTCATGTCCGACACGGGGACCACGATTTCGATGTCGAGGGTCTTGTCGCTCGGCGCATCGACGATGGTGACTGGGCGGGGCGTCCACGTGTCGTTGACCACGACACCGCCAGCGAGAAACTCAGACAGTGTGTCGAGTGGCCTTTGCGTGGCTGAGAGGCCGATGCGTTGCGGCGGTTCGTGTGCAAGCGCGCTGAGTCGTTCGAGAGACAGTGCCAGGTGCGAGCCTCGTTTGGTTCCCGCAACAGCATGGATCTCGTCGATGATGACGGTGTGCACCGAACGGAGGATTTCGTTTGCCTTGGATGTGAGCATCAGATAGAGGCTCTCAGGCGTGGTGATGAGTAGGTCAGGCGGATTGCGCAGCATGGATTGTCGCTCTGACTGTGGGGTATCACCGGTTCGCATCGCGACCGAGAGCGTCGGCGGCTCAAGCCCGAGCTTTCGTGCCTCGACTGCTATGCCTGTGAGCGGTGCTCGCAGGTTTCGATCGATGTCATAGGCAAGCGCTTTGAGAGGAGATATGTACAGGACTCGGCAGCGATGCCTGCTGTCCGGTGTCGGTTCGGATGCAACTCGGTCGAGTGCCCAAAGAAAGGCGGCGAGTGTCTTGCCTGAACCGGTGGGGGCGTGGATGAGCGTGTGGTTGCCATCGGCTATCGATGCCCACCCGAGATCCTGCGCTGGAGTGGGTTTCTCGAACACCGCATTGAACCATGAGGCGGTTGCTGGAGTGAAGAGGTCTAGTCCGGACACGCCAGCAGGCTAACCGAGGGCTGTGACAGGGAGCCGGTCGTGGAACCCTCGACCATCGGTAGAGGGTACTGAAACACCAAGCGCCGCTTGGTGTGTTGTGAAAAGTCTCAACCGATCATCGAGGCAGGTGTAAATGACAAAATCCACTTACCCATCGCTTTGTGGGTAAGAACTTGCGGCTACGAATTGGCGGCGGCAACGAAGGTTGTTGCAGATGAGAGGTCAACCGGGTTGGTGGCGAGTCCGTCAACCTTGATGGATGTCCCCACGATTGCGCCTGTTGCGATCGAGAGCATTGTCGGGACATTCTCGGCGGTGACGCCGGACCCAAGAAACACGGGCAGCGGGGAGAGGGACACGACGGTTCTTAGTTCGTCGATGTCCGTAGCCGACCCAGTGCCAGGGCCGGACACGACCACAGCGTCAGCGCCAGCTCGCTCGACGAGATCCTTTGTTGCTGCGGCAAGGGTCAACCCTGCTGGCGGTGTTGCATGTTTGACAAAGACGTCTGCCATGATTGCGACGTCCGGACATATCTCAGATCGCAGGCGCGCGACTTCTGCGGCCTGACCAACGATGGGTCCCTGGTCCGTATACATCGTGCCAGACAGGACGTTGATCCGAATAAAGGAAGCAGCGCTCACCGCGGCGACAGCGAGTGCGGCGAGGCCGTCGTTGCGAAGCACGTTGACGCCGACAGGAAGGTTCGACGCTTCGCTGACGACTGTGACTGCTCTTGTGAGGGCAGCAATCGTGACCTTTGGTGCATCGGTGGCGAAGAAGGGGGTGTCACCGAAGTTTTCGACCATGATTCCGTCAAAACCCGCTTCCGCGAGTAGCGCTGCGTCCGATTCCGCTGCAGCAAGAACAGCGTCGAAGTCCGCGTTGAAAGATGGTGCGCCGGGAAGGGCAGCGAGGTGGACCATTCCCACGAGCCGTGGGAACGTCATGTCAATACACCCTGGCGATTTCGAGTGCTTTGGCGGCGAACTCGCCTATGGCAACGAGTCCTGTGTCCTCGGGCTTCTGCCGCTGCACAATCACTCGGCACCAGTCGCCAGCCAAACCTTTGATGACGTTGTCAGTGTCCTCTGGTCCGAAACGCCACGCGGCGTAGAGTGGCCCCATTACCTCGATGCGAATCCCAGACTCAGGGAATTCCTCTCCAGCCTCCGCGAACGAGAAAGGGAGGGAACGCTGGCCAAGAGATGCAATGTGCCTGAGGCGTGGTGTATCCGCGATCGGGTCAACCCACTCCTCTTCCTCATCCAGTTCTTCGGGGCGTTTCTCAAGGGGTGTGTTGCGGCCGAGGATCGCTTCCTTCACATCCAACCCGTGTGCCCATGTCTCCATGAGACGGATGCTGGCGAAAGAACGAGCGCTCATTGTGCCAAAGAGCCACGGGACCCTGTCGTTTGATTGCATGCGGGAGAGAGCATCAACAACGTCGGCTCTTCCGAATCGCCACCATTCGATGATTTCCTGATGGCGACGGCCGCGACCCTCCTTGACACCAACTTCCGTCCAGTTGTCGACGTCAGAAACGCCTTCTGTGTCGATGCGCGCTTGACCGTCGGCGAGCACCTCTGCCGCGAACCGTTCGACGTATGCTAGATGGCTCACGGTGTCCTGGATTGTCCAACCGGCAGCTGGTGTGTCGGTCGCCCACTGGCGATCGCGCAGCGACTGGAGGAATTGATCCAGATGCTGTTGTTCGGCCACCAGGTCGGAGAGAATCTCGCGCATCATACAATTCTAATGCAGTTTGGGGTGCTGGCGATTCTTGAAAATCAGTTCGCTGAATCGTTCAGCCGGTCGATGAGGGCGCGTAGACGTCCAAATCCGTGACGGTCAAAGTCAAACGCGATCCGCGCGAGGTCAAGATGATCCTCGGTATCCATCTCGGCATGTGTTGGCGGTATCGATTCGATGCGCCCTGTCCTGATGATGTCAGAAAACTCGGTCGTCAGGTCGTCAAGCAGGCTCTCTGGAACGTCGCGCGAGAGTCGCAGAACGAGGAGGTTGTCTACGAACCGCTGGGAGTGATACACGCGGTAGAACCGAATCAGTTCTTCAACTGCTTCGTCAATGTCAGTTGTGACCTTGTACAGATTGAAGTCAGGCTCCGAGATCATGCCTTCGCGCAGGAGCGTGTCGACCATCTGCTCCCATGCGCTCCAGTATCCGGTTCCTTCGGCTTCGACCATGACAATCGGATGGATGTCCGACTTGCCGGTTTGGATCAGAGTGAGGAGTTCGAATGCCTCGTCAAGCGTTCCGTAGCCACCTGGGAAGAGTGCGAAGGCGTCGGACTCCTTCACAAACTGGACCTTGCGGGTGAAGAAGTACTTGAAGTTGATGACTCTGCCCTGTTCGAGGTATTCGTTGGCTCCGTTCTCGAACGGAAGTCGAATGTTCACCCCGAAACTATGTTCCTTGCCCGCGCCCTTGTTCGCCGCTTCCATGATCCCTGGTCCTGCGCCGGTGATGACGAGGTAGTCGTGGTCCCGCGCCATTCTGCGTCCGAACTCCTCCGCCATGAGATAGTTAGGGTCGCTGGGATCAGTCCTGGCTGAGCCGTAGACCGCGACCTTCTTCACATCGATGTAGGGGTGGAAGACGAGCGACGAGTAGCGCAACTCTTTGAGAGCGGTGTTCATCATGCGAACATCACCCCGATTTGTCCCGTCCCTTATGACCTTGAGGGCCGACACGATCATCTCACGAACGAGATCTGTGTTTGGTGTCGAACCTTCGTACGCGTGTGCCGTGTCTGCTACCAGGCGGTCGATCTGGGCGTCGAGAGATTCGTCGTTCATTCGATACGTCATGTACCCAAATTAGGTCATCAATGAGACATACGCGTCGGGGGAGCGACGAGAACCTGTGTCGGCTTTGGAGAGACGATCGACTAACCCAAGGGTTAGACAGCCGACACAAGCTCTTGACGCGTGGCGTGAAACCATGTACCCACCGTTTCGACGTGTCTCCGATTCTCCAATGCATCTGCTCCTGCAGACGCCTCGGATGCCGGGGTGTTCGTCGATCGACCAGTCGATGTCACCAATAGTGGGGCAACAAGAAGGTCGGCATGGTCGAATTTCGACGAACCGTTGATACGGGTGTGCAACCTGGAATCCATACAAGGTTCTTCGGCGTTG
>SMXV01000136.1 GCA_004356175.1 Acidobacteriota bacterium | reverse complement strand
TTTCGACGCCTGGGCGTCCTGGTTACCGAGTTCGGAGAGATGCGACTCGGGTAACAACTGGCTCAGAAGCGGACCAATTGCAGACCATCTACGACCAGCCAGAAAGCTAGGCAGGAATCTCCAAGCAAAAGTCCAGGCATAACCTGAGCTTTTTTCGTAGCGGGGGCGGGATTTGAACCCGCGACCTTCGGGTTATGAGCCCGACGAGCTACCAGACTGCTCCACCCCGCGTCGTGTGCAGCCGTGATTATACGGGGCGGGACCGTGTAGCGCTTGGACAACATGGCACAGAGTTGAGTGCAGCCAGACATCTACTTCGATTGTTCTTCATACCAGAATCACGTCAGGGACTCGACCAAGATCGCCTTGACAGTGTGCATGCGGTTTTCGGCTTGATCAAAGACGATGCTCGCCTCGGACTCGAAGACTTCGTGGGTGACTTCAAGGCCGTCTGGCATGTTCGTTTCGGCAATGATGTCGCCACCGATGGTGGTGAGGGTGTTGTGGAAAGCCGGTAAGCAATGCAGGAACTTCGTGTCCTCGACTCCGGTCGCCGCCATGAGCGACGCATTTACCTGGTAGTCGGTGAGTTGCTCGACCCTCGACACCCACACTTCCTTCGGTTCTCCCATCGAGACCCAGACGTCTGTGTGGACGAAGTCTGCACCTGCAACACCGGCAATCGGGTCGTCGGTAATCGTGATCTGAGCGCCCGTCTCGGTGGCTATTCCTTCCGCGAGAGAGATGACATCCTCGGGCGGCGCAAGGTCGGTGGGGCCAACAATTCGGACATCACAGCCCATGAGGGCACCCATGACAAGCAGTGACCGACCCATGTTGTATCGGCCGTCACCTAGGAACGCAAATGTCGTTTCGTGGAGGGGCTTTTCCGTGTGTTCCTCCATTGTGAGGAAGTCTGCAAGCATCTGGGTGGGATGCCACTCATTCGTGAGGCCGTTGTAGACAGGCACACCGGCGAACTCGGCCAGAGTTTCGACGTTGTCCTGTGCACTGCCGCGATACTGAATGGCATCGTACATGCGCCCGAGGACGCGTGCCGTGTCTGCTATTGATTCCTTGTGGCCCATCTGGCTGCCGGCCGGATCGAAGTACGTGATGTGTGCGCCCTGGTCGAAGGCCGCAACCTCGAATGCTGCGCGGGTGCGGGTTGAAGTCTTCTCAAAGATCAGGGCAATGTTCTTGCCGGTGAGCAAGCGCTCTTCCTGTCCGGCTTTCTTGTCGGCCTTCAGCGCTGCGGAGCGGTCGAGCAGGAACCGCAGCTCGGCCGGCTCGTAGTCGACTACTTTCAGGACGCTCCTACCGGAGAGATTTGGCACCACGTTGTCTCCTTCTACGCGTCACGTTCAAGCGGACATGTCAGACAGTGGCCCCCACCCCTGCCACGTCCGAGTTCGAATCCTTGGATCTCAATCACTTCAATCCCTTCCTCACGCAGCCGCCGGTTCGTGAGTGTGTTGCGCTCGTATGCAACCACGACCCCGGGCTCAAGAGCGACAACGTTGTTCCCGTCGTCCCACTGCTCTCTCGCAGCTGCCAGTTCGTCGCCGCCCGTACCGATGACCCTCATCTCGGCAAGTCCGAGTGCGTCCGCCATGGCGCTGACGAGGCCATCGCTTTGCTCCTCGATGACAAGATCCTCGAGCGAGTCACCCGGCCGTATGAGCCAGACCCTCGCCTCGTCAATGACCGCGCCGTACGCAGTCACAGCATCGCGGTCGACCATTGTGATGACCGTGTCGAGGTGCATGAAGGAACGCGTCTTCGGAAGCGCAACCGCGAGGACCCTGTTCGCAGCATCGGCTTGAAACAGGCTACGTGCAAGCATCGAGACGGCTTGATGTGAAGTTCGTTCCGAGAGGCCAATCATCACAGCTGCGTTGCCAAGAACCTCGACGTCGCCGCCCTCGATATGTGCATGTCCCCAATCCTCTGACGACCCACCGAACCAGACATTCACCGGTCCGTCGACGTTGAACATGGGATGAAAGCGGTAGATGACCTCAGATATCATCGACTCGTAGCGTCGCACGGGTGTCGCCATTGGGTTGATCGTCACGCCGTTGTAGATCCACGATGACGGGTCTCTCTGGAAGATGAAGTTCGGTAGTGGCGCAAGGGTGAGGGACGTGGGGTCAACCGACTCGTACGACAGGTCGACACCCTTGAGACCGAGTTCCTTTGGCACGACACCGCTGATGAGGAATTCCGCGATCTCGTCTGTTGTCATGGCGTCGATGGCATCTGACGCGTGGGCGGATGCCGCCACACCGATCATCCGTTCGTTGAGCATATGTTGCAACACCCAACGTTTTGCGTTCTCGTCGGCGAGCGCTTCGGAGAAGAGGTCTTGGGCGAACAGGACGTTGATTCCGCGATCAGACATCACTGCGGTAAATTCGTCGTGTTCCTGCTCTGCCCTGTCGACCCACATTACGTCGTCGAAGAGGAGCTCTGCCATGTTCGTTGGTGTCAGGCGGCGGTGCTCAAAACCGGGGCGATGCACCATCACGGTCCGCAGCTTGCCCACTTCTGAATGCACACCCCAGGCCATCTTCAAGGCTCCAACTGATCTCTGTACACGACACTGTCAATCTCGACCGACACGAAGGTGCCTGCGTCACCGTCGAGCATTGCCTCGATATCTGCCAACGCTCCTATGAGAGCAGGTTTGCCGGTGCTCAACACAAAGTCGCATGCAGCGCGCGCCTTTGGGCGCATCGAGCCGATGGGGAAGTCCTTCGCCATGTCGGCAAGGGTATCAGGATGAATCCGCGCGATCTGGCGCTGGTTGTCGGTGCCCCAGTTTGTGTAGATGCCGTCAGCATCGGTTGCCATGACAAATGTGTCTGCACGGACGCCCACAGCGAGCAGACGGCTGGCATGGTCCTTATCGATGACGGCCTCAACGCCGACGAGCTGGCCACCTTCGTACATCGTTGGAATGCCGCCGCCTCCTGCACAGATGACCGTGCAGCCCTGCTCGAGCAGCCACTCGATCTGGCGCAGCTCGAAGATCTGTTTCGGTTTCGGGGAGGGAACAACGCGACGCAGTCCCCCATCGACCTCAACGAACGTCCAGCCTCGGTCAGCTTGTAGACCCTTGGCGACGGCTTCGTCATATGTCGGACCGATTGGTTTCGTCGGGTTGTCGAACGCCGGGTCGTCGGGGTCGACCTCGATCATCGTCAACAGTGTTGCGATGGGATGGTCGAACGGCAGACGATTGCCTAGTTCCTGACCAACGATGTAGCCGATCATGCCCTGGGTCTCTGCGTCGAGCACGTCGAGGGGATACGTCTCGATTTCCTCGTACGCGGCGTTCTGTAGCGCAAGCAGACCGACCTGTGGCCCGTTGCCGTGCGAGATCAAGAGCTCGTTGCCGATGGCCACCTTCGCGAGTTGGTCACAGGCAACTCGGACATTGGCACGTTGGTTCTGGCTCGTCATTCGCTCCCCGCGACGCAACAGAGCATTGCCACCCAACGCCACCACCAACCGCACACGACCTCCTATGGAATTGCTGTCAGAATACCGGCGTGCGAAGCGGTGTTCTGGGAACGCTGGAATCGGAATCTACTGTTGGCTGAACCGGCCTTCAGGGGTTGGTACGGGTACGCCTCGCAGCTCGTCGATGTCGTAGGGGGTTCGGACCGTGCGGTCCAGAGTGCCAAGCGTCTCCCAGCCCGAACCAACGTTGAACTCCCCCACCCATCGGAAGGTGGTTCTGATTGTGTAGAACTCAAGTGTGGGATGGCACAGTCCACCTGAGGGGTGCTCCTCGCGGTATTCGGGTGGGCAGGTCTTTGTTCGGTATGGGTGCGTCACGCTGCCTTGCGGGTAGGGGAGAGCACCGCTTGGGTGGTAGACAACGAGTGTTCCGTCGCCCCAGTCGACACGTAGTTGTGACACCCGCGCACGCACCTGGAGAACTCGACTGTCGGGCAGGATCTCTCGGTAGTTGATGTTGCGCGGCGTCGGAGTTGCAAGGAACGTTGGCAAGCCGGTGATGCCGTGGACGGAGGGCTCAAGCGTCACGGACGGCGGTGCGAGGTTCCACGATCGGAAGACATCCCATGCAGTGTCGCGAGGTGGGTCGACCACGACCGGAGCCGGACAGTTCGGGAGGGAGTTCGCCGCGATGACCGCTGCATCGTCTGCGGGATCCCACGCATCCAGACCCCCGGGGCGGTTCGACCAGTAGTGACACTCCCCCACTGGCGCTCGCGTCGTGACGTAGACATACCGAGGCCCGGCGCGGTCGGGCGGTGTCGGCGGTTTAACGCCAGGACCGCCCGGAGTCGATCCCGAGTCGCTGCACACAAGTAGGTTGTCCACCGGATCGAACACGCAGTGCCCGCCCGCGGAAGCCGCGGTGGGCGTCAGCAGAGCCGCTCCCGCGAGCGTCAGTCCGAGAATGGATGCGGTCCAACGCATCGCCATCCACTCCCAACCCAGCTAAGACCCCAAGATCCGTCCTGTCATCGCTCCAATACATGATCGGATGGCTTCGATATGCCCCCGTCGACAGAGGACGCACTCGAGTCAACCCACATCTCCACGGCAAGACACGATGGTTCATCGACGAAGACCTCGCCGACGAATACCTTGATTGCCGAAGGAGCGAATACTTGGGCCAGATCCATCACCACCATGCTCTCCTCCTCGTATCCCGCGTTTGAAAAGATGGCCCGATACGCCTCTTCGTCTTGGTCGAGGATGGCTTTTAGGCGGCGGCGTTCGAGGTCGAGGAAGATGGCTTCGATTTCGCCTCGACGATCGACTGTTGTGGTCGATGAGACGACCGCCGGAGGCTTGGACGTTGTGGTAACCGTCGTTGAGGTAGGGAGCGGGGGCGTCGTCGCGGGAGCCGTTGCCGGTGATGAACCCGCGGTGGTGCATGCTGCAAGCCCCACTATCGAGGCAACCGCGAGTACTGCCAGACGATTCTCCATCTACTATCACCCTACGGGTCAACTACGACGGGTCAAGTCCCCCGTAGCACGGTTTTTCCCCTTCTCTGGGCTACAGAGCCGATATATCGGTTCCAGTACCCTGGGTTGTCGGATTGGGGGT
>SMXV01000006.1 GCA_004356175.1 Acidobacteriota bacterium | reverse complement strand
CGTCCTTGCGATTTGGGTTGCTCTGTTCACTGTTCCAATCGCGGGCGCCTTCAGCCAGGCACTCTGGATGCGAAAGATCGAGCCAGACATCCAGGGCAGAGTCTTCGCAGTTCGCACTGCCGTCGCATCAGCGGCGGTGCCGCTGAGCCTTATTCTTGTGGGGCCGCTCGCTGATCGTGTATTCGTGCCCCTTATGACCGGAACGTCCACCCTCGGAATCTGGCTCCAGGGATTCTTTGGCACCGGCCTCGCAAGCGCCTACGGGTTGTTTTTCGTTTCCGTTGGACTGTTCGTTGTGGTTTCCTCGATGGTGGCGTGGTCCGTGGGCGCTCTACGCCATCTCGAGAGGGATATCCCAGACGCGGCAGGTCTTCCCACCGAGATCGACGAAGAGGTCGTCGAAGCAACCGTTCAGCACGAACCGCAGGTCTGATAGCTTTCGTTGATGCCACTTGGAGCACCAGACCCAGAACTCGCCGTTGCATTACTCACCGGTGATCGGCCCTCCGACGATCTGATCGCGGAAGCGTCACGCCTCCGCAACGAGGGGCACGGCACCGTGATTACCTACTCACGCAAAGTCTTTGTCCCCATCACAACCATGTGTCGCGACACATGCACCTACTGCACCTTCGTGAAGCCACCCGGCGCGGGAGGTGAGTACCTCACGCCAGAGGATGTACTTGCGATCGTCACGGCAGGAGACGAGCTCGACTGCACAGAGGCCCTGCTGACGCTCGGTGACAGCCCGGAGGACAAATGGCCCCAGGCTCAGGAGTTTCTCGACGCCCACGGTGTGGAAACAACAATCGACTATGTCGTCCAGATGTCCGAACTGATCCGCTCTGAGACTCGGCTTTTCCCGCACGCAAACCCAGGAATTCTTAGCGAGGATCAGATTCGTCAGCTTCGACCAACAAATGTGTCCATGGGGCTCATGCTTGAGAACATCTCTGATCGTCTTACCGAACCCGGCATGCCACACCACAACTGCCCTGACAAGGTTCCGTCGATTCGTGTCGAGACGATCCGCGCAGCGGGACGCCAGATGGTTCCCTTCACGTCAGGGATCCTCGTCGGCATAGGTGAGACGCACGAAGAAGTTGTAGACAGCCTGTTCGCCCTTGCGGAACTGCAAGCCGAACATGGACACCTCCAGGAATTCATTATCCAGAACTTCAGGGCCAAGGCAGATACCCGGATGCGTTTCTCGCCAGAACCCGAGATTCCGTACTTCGTGCGAGTCGTTGCGCTCGCCCGTTGGATTCTCGGCGCGGAGGCCAATGTCCAGGTCCCGCCAAACCTCACAGACGACTTCTCCGTGTATCTCGATGCAGGCATCAATGACTGGGGAGGGGTGAGTCCGCTCACGATCGACTGGGTCAACCCCGAAGCCCCGTGGCCTCACCTCGAAACTCTTGCACAGGTGACGGCGTCACACGGATTCGAGCTCCGCCCACGCCTCCCGGTGTATCCCGAATATCTGACGAGCGAGTGGATCGATCCTCAGTTGCTTGTCGACGCTTCTGCCCGATCCGATGCTGGTGGTTATGCAGCCATTGATACGAAAGTGTCCGCGTAGTGCACAAGGTCACATTCCTCCAGACCCGACCCGCAGAGCAGGTCAATGAGAATTGGGCGACGACACGACGAAGGGAAGGTTCTCTCGCTGTCGAGGTAGCAAATCCATCGACGGACGACGTGGTCGCCGCCCAGAAAGGCGGATTACTTCTCGTGAGTGGCGACGGAGCAGCGGCCGCACCAGCGTACGCTGTCAAGTCCGACGAGACGAAGGCGCTTCGCAAGCGAGGTGTCGAGGGGTGGAGGATTACCATTGTCTCCTCCGGAGCTGCAATGCACGATCTCGACGCAATCGTCTTCACACGTGCAGCGTTTCTCCGCACAAGCCGCTCGGCCGTCGCTAAGGCGGTTCAACTCGCCCAACTACCCGGATGCGACGTTGTCGTGTCGACATTTGTCGACACCGTTGAAGATGCCGTCGAGGCTATCGGCAACGGTGCGGGGGACCTGCTGCTTCGCGACTGGGACTCCGAGCGCATCGGGCAACTGCGCGACGCTCTGGCACAGGGACAACTCGTCGAGCGCACAGCGTTCCCCGTCGGAGTCGACTACGACGTGGCGTCTCGAAGTCTTGAACCGGGAGCGTTCGCCTCATACCTCAACCAGATAGACGGAAGTGGGCAGGCACGACCACGAGGAGAGTGGGCACCCGGCCGCGACGTGCACACGCCTGAGTCCGACACGCGTGTATCGGCAGCGTGGCCAGACGATGCGTGGACTCAGGGCAGCTCAAGGACACTCAACGACGCATCGGAGCAGATCGCGCCGATCCTGCGTGCAGCTCTCAACGGCGAAGCACCGTCGAGAGACGACATCGAGCTGCTGTTTGGAGCTCACGGAGGCGATATCGAGGCCATTGCCGACGTTGCCGACACTCTTCGTCAGAAGATTGTTGGTGACGACATCACCTTCGTTGTCAACCGCAACATCAACTACACAAATCAGTGTTATTACAAGTGCGGCTTCTGCGCGTTCTCCAAAGGCCCACGGTCGCTCGACCTCCGCGGCGAACCGTATTTGATCTCAATCGACGAGGTGGTCGACAGGAGCCAGGAGGCATGGGAGAGAGGTGCAACCGAGGTCTGCCTACAAGGCGGTATCCACCCTGACTTCACCGGCCAGTTCTACATCGACATTGTCGAAGCCATCAAAGCACGGGTCCCTGACATGCATATCCACGGCTTCACGCCGCTTGAGATTTGGCAGGGAGCAGAGACGCTCGGCACAACCGTTCGAGAGCTGCTTGTGCTGCTCAAGGACGCCGGACTCGGCACTCTTCCCGGCACCGCAGCGGAGATACTCGACGACGACGTGCGCCTTACGTTGTGCCCGGACAAGATCCGCACAAGCCAGTGGGCCGAGGTGATGCTCACTGCGCACGACATTGGTCTGCGCACAACGTCGACCATCATGTTCGGCCATGTCGACAGCCCACGATCGTGGGCGAACCACATCGAGGTCATACGCGAGATTCAGCGCCGCACCGGCGGATTCACGGAGTTCGTCCCACTCCCGTTCGTCCACATGGGATCACCGATATGGCTGAGGGGACACGCACGGCCGGGTCCGACATGGGACGAGGTGATTCTCGTCCATGCTGTCTCGCGTATCGCGTTCATTGGGCTCATCGACAACATTCAGGCCTCATGGGTCAAACTCGGTCTTGAAGGTGCAGAGGCACTGCTTCGCTCAGGATGCAACGACGTTGGCGGAACTCTCATGGACGAGTCGATATCTCGTGCCGCGGGTGCTGATCATGGCACCGAGGTTTCCGCATCTGACTTCCGCAACCTGATCTCTGATCTTGACCGCAACGCTGTACGACGTAACACGGTGTACGACGCCATCGAAGTGGGCCTTTCAATTACCTGACGCCTCAGACCCTGGCACCGAATCGCCGTCTCGTTTGTTTCGCGGGTGTGTACCCTTGGGACGTCATGACAACACCGGAAGGCGAATCGGTCAAGGAGCAGCTCTTTGAGGCTGCGCGTGTGCTCATAGGGAAGATGGGATACGCCGAACTCTCCCATGCCGACCTGACCGCCGAGGTCGGAATCGGTCGAACCACGTTCTACGAACATTTCACCTCAAAGGAAGACCTTCTTGTCCAGATGGTCGTTCGCGATCTTCCGTCCCTCGTAGCTGAAATCGTCGACTCGGTCGATCCAGCCCTGCCCGCTGATGAGCGGCTTGGTGCCCTCGCATTGGGTCTTGTCGAATTCGTCGGCACAGACCATATCGGACTCATCCTGCACACTGACGTGCCCCATCTCTCCGATGAAGCCCAGGCGAACATCGCAGAGGCCCACACCGGGCTGTCCCTTGCATTTGCATCCACATACAGGGATGGTGTCGAGACCGGACTCTTCAGAACCGTGCCCCCGCGGCTTGCAGGCCGTATGATGGAGCAGATGATCATGACCGGCGGCAAAGCAGTCATGCAGTCCGACGACCCGATTGCCGACGTTGCCGAGATTGCGGAACTCACCTCCGAGATGGTCGTTGCGGCGTTCCGAATCCAAGGGACATAGTTCGCTGTGAGAATCAGTGTCGTAACGCTCTTCGAGGAGTTCTTCGACTCGCCACTGCAAGTGTCTCTTGTTGGCAGAGCACTATCCGACGGTCACATCACCATCGATTTTCACGACCCAAGGGACCACGGAAATGGTGTGCATCGACAGGTGGATGACGCCCCCTACGGGGGTGGTGCTGGCATGGTGATGATGGTCGAGCCGCTCGCGAGGACTCTTGAGCCGCTCTCCGGCTCACATCGAGTTCTCTTCAGCCCAACAGGAACACCATTGAATCAATCGACACTTGACCGGTTTGCGGCACTTGAACATCTGACCCTTGTCTGCGGCAGGTACGAGGGCGTTGACCAGAGGGTTGCGGATCACTTCATTGATGAGGAAATCTCTCTCGGCGACTTCGTCCTGCTCGGTGGTGAAGTGGCGGCAGCCGCGGTTATTGAAGGAGTTGCACGTCTCGTGCCTGGAGTGGTTGGCAACCCGGCCTCGACCGAGTTCGAGAGTTTCAGGGACGGACTACTTGAGGAGCCGGTCTACACACGGCCGTCAGATTTCCGCGGATGGTCCGTACCTGATGTCCTGCTTTCGGGAGACCACGGCAAAATAGCGGAGTGGCGCGAGGCACAGCGAATCAAACGAACCAGTGAGCGCAGGCCCGATATGATGAACAGAACCGAGGGGCTGTAGATAGCGAGGCCGGATAGAATACGGTCCTCACCCCCTCACTCTTTCTAGCCGGAGGCCCCCCGTGAACACGATCGAAGAGATCGAAGCTGGACAGCTGCGCGACGACATTCCTGAATTCTCACCTGGAGACACGGTGCGCGTGGACGTTCGTGTCATTGAAGGCGGTCGCGAACGCATCCAGGCATATGAAGGCGTGGTTATCGGTCGCAAGGGCGGCAGCGGTGCACGAGCGACGTTCACAGTACGCAAAATCAGCTTTGGTGTTGGGGTCGAACGAATTTTCCCGCTTCACTCGCCCATCATCCAGACGATTGAGGTCACCCGCCGAGGCGACGTGCGAAGGGCAAAGCTGTACTACCTGCGTGGCAGGGTCGGCAAAGCTACCCGCATCAAGGAGAGGCGCGACACCTAGTCGCCACACTCTCGCGAACGCAGGGTTTGTTGGCGGAACAGGTAATGTTCCTTCGTGACTTCACCAGACCAGACCCAGGATGCCGCTGTGCCACCGTCGGATACGGATTCCACGCCACCTCCTGAATCGGAATCTGCAGAGCGGGAAACCCAACGCAGAGGCATTCCGGGATGGCTCGAGTTTCCGCTGCTGATCCTCGCGGCGCTGCTTATTGCTGTCGTGATCAAGACGTTCCTCTTCCAGGCGTTCTACATCCCGTCAGCGTCGATGGAGGACACCCTTCAGGTCCTGGATCGTGTCCTTGTCAGCAAGATTTCGTACGCCATTGGAGATATCGAGCGCGGCGACGTGATCGTATTCGACGATCCTCGACCCGGATTTGAACAGCCAGACGAGGACGCATTGCAGAGGGCAATTCGCAACCTGAGGGAGTCAATCGGTCTGTCAACGCCGCAGTCAGAATTCATCAAGCGTGTGATTGGCATTGCTGGCGACGTCGTTGAGGGAAGAGATGGTGGCGTTTGGGTAAACGGGGTAGCCCTGGTGGAGCCCTACGTGAAGGAACCAGACAAGCCGATTGGCGAATTCGGTCCTGTCCTTGTCCCAGAGGGTTCGCTCTTCGTCATGGGCGACAACCGTCATTCGAGCCAGGACTCGCGGATGTTTGGTCCCATCCCCATAGATGATGTCGTAGGTAAAGCCGTTGTCATTATCTGGCCGCTTGGCAGACTCGGCGGAGTCTGACTCTTCGGTTTCCCCGCGCGACTGTGGACAGCCAGTGGATTCCTGTCTCACCTGTGTGATTTTATGCGCCTATGAAGACACGAACACATTGTGAACTCGGAACCCTGGGTGAGACGATTGCCGTGCGCTTTCTCGAAAGCAGAGGGATGGAGGTCGTTGATCGAAACGTGTACGTCAACCGGGACGAGATAGACATCATCTACAGCACCGGACGGCGTTTCGTTGCGGTTGAAGTCAAGACGTCGTCCGCTGGAGCCAATCCGTTTGATGCGTTGAGCGAGGAGAAACTGCGCCGCGTCGTGCGCGCAGTTCGAGGCTACCGGTTACCGATAACAGCGCTTGACGCGATTTCGGTCGCTGTGACAACATCGAGCGTTGAGATCCGGTGGTTGCGTGGAATACCGTGACGAACTCAGTCTTCTAGGAGCGTCGCGCCTCTTTGTGCCAGCACCCTCGGTGCCAGTGGCGCCGGAGATCAGGTTCGTGCTCGGGAAGCACCACAAGGTGCCCGATTCCGACGGCAATTGTGCCCTCGCAGCCCGGGCAGATGTATGACTTTCGCGCCTGGTACGGCTGTATGGGGTGTACGACATGGTCGCCGTAGATGCCAAGGACGACACGGTTCGTGACGCAGGAGTGACCAGTGGGGGAGGACATACGATGATGGTATGGGTATGTGCGGCACATCGCTCGCGGCGAGTCGCACGACTTCACTGGACGGTACGCTGAATCACGATGCCAGGCTTTCTCACCACAACAGACAGCGGTCCTGTACGCACACTCACCCTGTCGAACCCGGGTCGCAAGAACGCTGTCCCATCAAGCGGATGGATGGACCTTCGGGACGCCTTCCGCGATTTCGAGGCGTCCACTCAACGTGTACTTGTGGTGACCGGCGCGGACGGCGACTTCTGCGCCGGTGCTGACATGGACAGGACGGCGCTTTCTCCGCCGAGCGCATCCGACAATGCTGAACGGATGCGTCGAACGAACTCCGCCGCGTTCGCACTCAACCGGCTGACAAAACCGACAATAGCGGCTGTCGACGGTGTTGCGGTTGGCGCAGGCATGAATCTTGCGATTGGCTGTGACATCTTGATTGCGACAGACCGCGCGCGATTCTCGGAGATCTTTGTGCAACGGGGGCTGACGCTTGACTTTGGCGGCACATGGCTTCTTCCCCGCCTCGTGGGACTACAACGTGCACGCGAGCTGGCTCTGACCGGGCGAATCTTTGGAGCAGAAGACGCACTCGAGATGGGCCTCATCTCCGAGATCGTCGATCACTCCGATCTTGTTCGACGGACAGAGGAGCTAGCGTCCTCGCTTGCTGCAGGGGCACCGCTCGCGCAGGCCATCATCAAACGAGCACTGGGTCGCTCGTCTGAGATGTCATTCGAACAATCATTGGCGTTTGAGCAGCAGGCCCAAGCGATTCTTCTTGCGTCCGACGACCTCACCGAAGGTGCAGCCGCATTCATGGAGAAACGAGAGCCGAAGTTCAAGGGCAGGTAACGCAGCCATGACTACTTCGTACTTCACGCGTTCAGATGGCGACTGGTTTCGGCCTACTGAATACGCGCGTGGTCCGTGGGACGAGGCATCGTGTCATGCTGGACCAGTGACAGCGCTGCTCGTGCGGGCGATCGAACAGCTCGTGGAGGACAAGCAGCTCGTCCGTATCACCGTGGAACTACTAAGGCCGGTTCCGATGTCGGGCTTCTCAGTTCGTGCCTTGGTTGCCAGGACGGGAAGGTCCGTGTCACGTACCAATGCCGAGGTGTATGACGACGAAGCTGTGTTCGCTCAAGCGGTTGGCGTCCACATTCGGACCGAGCATCTAGAGGACGTTCCAACACCGCAAGTAGAGTTGCCGAACTTCGGTGACACTGTCGCTGGACCGTTCAATGTAGACACACTTCATGACGCCATCTGGTTCGCCGACGGAGTCGAATGCCGATTTCCATCAGATGCTGATGTCGAAAATGGTGGTCCTCTGACGATTTGGATGCGGAACCGTGTTGCCACACTGCCTGGCGAAGCATCTTCTCCATTTGAGAAGCTTGCGCCACTTGCAGACTGCGCAAACGGTGTTTCTCGAAACGGAAAGCTCGGTTCCTTCTCCCCACTGAACGTCGACCTCACGATGTCTCTCGTGCGCCCGCCCATCGGCGACTGGTTTGGATCCCAGTCGATCTCCCACTGGCAGCCAAACGGCATTGGCCAGACAGACGCAGAGCTATTCGATCAACACGGCCGCGTGGGTAGAGCCATGCAGAGCCTTGTGCTAGGAGGACGTTCGTAGTTAGCGCCGTCGGGCAACGCGAGCCGCGGCGTGGTTGTTTGCCATTGGGGCCATATGCTTCGCTCTGGGATCGTTTCCACCCTGTTGCACCAGCGTCGGTTCCAGGGCAACAGGACTCACCTTCTTTTGAGGCTCGGTCTTCTTCACATCGGCCGCGTATATCCAGTACTACTTGTCAATTAGCGATGGCGAGTCGGAACGGCGGCTCTGGAGTTTCTCGAACTTCGACGCGGATGTTGCTCCGTCGGAAATCCAATTGGTCGGAACGCTCTTCTTCGAAAGAGAGGTCCGCGCAAGCCCACCCATTCTGTACTTCCCCGTGTAGTCACCCTGAGGATGAAGATTGCAAGGGTCGAAGCGCTGAGAGGGGCAGCGTCGGCAGTCGAAGCCAGGGCCTCGACAAGGGCGTTTTCGTTGAGTGTGATGACACCATTCGGGACGGGACAGCCGCCGTCGAAGGCGTCCATAATGAATCTCGTATGTCAAGGAGCGGGTGGTTTGGTGGACAGGACTGGGTTGGGCCACACCGTGTGGTGGGCAGGCTCGTATTAGGTCACACCGAACCGAAAGCTGGTGGGTGGGTGGGAGTCGACAGGTCATTATGAGGACAGCACTCGAGGTGCGTCAGCCTGATATAGGATCCGGCTCCCACCCAGATCTCAGGTGACGTGTTGGATATGTTTGAACGTTTCGCGAGCGACGAACCGTTTGAGGCAGCGCATGATCTCAGCGGTGTTCTTGCCTTCGCCACGTCGCCGGGCCACATACGGCTTGGTCCTGGGGTTTTGAGACATGCGGGTCAACACGATGCGGTAGAACGCGGCGTTGGCTTGGCGGTCTCCACCCCGGTTCAGCCTGTGCCGACCATCCGTTTTGCCTGAACCCGCGGGAATCGGGCAGACACCGCACAGGTGCGCCCATGACCTTTCGTTGTGGAGCCG
>SMXV01000135.1 GCA_004356175.1 Acidobacteriota bacterium | reverse complement strand
GATTCCACACCGTCCCTCCTGCATCGTTGTGCGTATTCTCAACACACACGAGGGTTACGGGATCGAATAGGTGGGCAGGGAGTGCAGGGTGGGGTGTCGGGACGGCCTCGAGCAGCTGTCCGGCCGTGAATGCTCCTTGCTCGCCGCCGATGCCCTTGAGCGTCACTCCGGAATTATGGGCAGCACCGCCAAGCTCGTGGCGAGCAATGTGGGCAGCGGTGTGAAGCAGCACGGTGTCACCGGGTTGGGTATGAACGCGCAGGGCAATCTGATTGGACATGGTCCCGGTCGGTACGTACACGGCGTCATCCGTTCCGAGCATGTCGGCAACCATACGTTCAAGCGCGTTGACGGTCGGATCGTCGTGGTACACATCGTCACCGACCTGCGCGTTCGCAATTGCGTCTCTCATGCCGTCAGACGGTTGTGTGACGGTGTCGCTCCGGAGGTCAATCATGTGTGCTGCACGAAATGGCGGGCTTGGAGCAGGGCCACAAGTGTTCCGTTGACCGAGGGCATCCGTGTCCATTGGGAGCAGGGAAATTCGATGTCGGCCACTGCTGCTGTCTTCATCGCCACCGTTGCCCCCGTGAGTCGCTTCACGAGCATCGACCACGTTGGTTCGTGACCTACGACCATGATCCGTTCAGAAACGTCAGAGACGTTGCTGATGACATCGATGGCCTCATCGACGGATGCTCCATACAAGTCTGGTTCAAGGACAAGGCGACAGGCCCATCCGCCCGAGATGCGAGCCAGCTCAGCGGTTGCCCGTGCTCTGACGGCATCCGACGCAATCACGACGTCAGGGACAAGACCCATGTCCCTGATGACCTTTCCCATCCGCTCGGACGAAGCAATTCCTCGCGCCGAGAGTGGACGTTGACGGTCGTCCGATGCGTCAGCGTCCCAGTCTGACTTTCCGTGGCGCATGATCATGAGATGCAACATGAAACCAGCGTAGTCAGTTGATAGCCGCTGCAATGTGTGCTTGCCCGACGGCGATTCGCCAACCGTGCTCCTAGAGCCGCTCGGCGACGTAGTCGATGCATTCCGTGAGTGCTTGGACGTCGTCAACCGGAACGTTTGGAAATGTTGCAATGCGTAGCTGATTTCGTCCGAGCTTCCGATAGGACTCCGTATCAACGATTCTGTTTGCGCGAAGCACGCCAGCAACATCATCCGCAGAAACAGTGCCATCGAAATCGATGGTCACAATCGTCGGCGAGCGGAGCGAATGCTTCTGTACAAATGGCTGTGCATATTCGCTCAACTCCGCCCACTGGTACAGATGAGCAGATGATTGCTCAGTGACCGATTGGGTCCAGACAAGGCCACCTCGGTCATTTACGTAAGTTATCTGTGCCGCGAGCAGATATAGGGTCGCGAGCGCGGGTGTGTTGTACGTCTGGGCCAGGCGGCTGTTCTTGATTGCGGTCGTGAGCGAGAGGGAGGGCGGAATCCATCGTCCAGCCGATCGGATGGATTCCGCACGACTGATCGCCCTTGGGCTAAGGGTTGCCAGCCACAAGCCACCGTCGGACCCGAGCGCCTTTTGCGGAGAGAAGTAGTAGGCATCGACGTGGGAGACATCATATGGTATGGCGCCTGCCGCGGACGTTCCGTCTACCACAACAAGCTCGTCACCGAAGCGGCGAAAGGGCGCGAGTACACCTGTCGACGTTTCGTTGTGAATGAAGGCGGATGTGTCAGTGCCCGTAATCGCGGCTGGTTCGGGTGCATTCCCGACGTCGGCGTGCACGACAACGGGCGTATCGAGGTGGGGCGTGCCATGCACGGCGTCAGCGAACTTCTGACTGAATTCACCGCACGTGAAATGCGCGGACCGGCGTTCAATGAGTCCGAAACCCGCAATGTCCCAGAAAGCGGTTGCACCACCAACACCGAGAACGACCTCGTACCCGTCCGGTAGTCCGTACATCTCGCCAATACCGGTCTGAATGGATTTGACGATCTCTCTGACAGTGGTCCTGCGGTGACTTGTGCCGAGAAACTTTGAGCCCGTAGCTGCGAGGTCATGGACGAATGAGGTCTGTATGCGAGCTGGTCCTGAGCCAAATCGACCGTCAGCAGGCAGAAGGTCTTTGGGAATGGCGATCGTGGCGGTGTCGGGCATGTCTATGGTTGAGCCTAGGGCGGTCGGCGTCCGAGCCTTGGAGAGTGGCCAACATGACGAATCGGGCATCGATATCGAAACGTGCGCTTTCTGTTGCGCCGTCGGCAACTCTCGCGATATCTGCAAGGGCGAAGGAGCTTCGCGCTCAGGGCAGACCCGTTATCGGGTATGGGTCGGGTGAACCGGATTTCTCGACCCCTGATGCGATTGTGGAAGCGGCCATCCGGGCCGCAAAGGACCCAATGTCGCACAAATACTCGCCGGCACCCGGCCAGATGGAGCTGCGCGAAGCTATTGCGACCAAAACTCTGAGGGATTCAGGCTTCGTTATCGAACCAACCCAGGTTGTCGTCACAAACGGCGGCAAACAGGCCGTATACCAGACGTGCCAAGTGTTGCTCGATGACGGTGACGAGGTGCTGCTGCCAGCGCCATACTGGGTGACGTACCCTGAGGCAGTCTCTCTCGCCGGTGGAGTTCCGGTCCTTCTCCCGACAGACGAGTCGACAGGATTCACGGTGTCTGTCGAACAGCTTGAGGCTGCGGTGACGGATCGCACGAAAATGCTCATATTCGTCAGCCCATCCAATCCGACGGGTGCCGTCTACGAGGAACACCAGATCAGAGCCGTTGGCGAGTGGGCAGCAGAGCGGGGCATATGGGTCATGACGGACGAGATTTACGAACATCTTGTGTACGGCGAGGCAGTGTTCCACTCAATGCCCGTCCTCGTTCCCGAACTGGCTGAGCGATGCGTCGTGGTGAACGGCGTCTCGAAGACCTACGCGATGACGGGGTGGCGGGTTGGCTGGATGATCGGGCCACCCGAGGTATCGTCAGCCGCTACACGGATAGAGTCCCACCTGACCTCAAATGTCAACAACATTGCCCAGGCTGCGGCCCTTGAGGCGGTGTCTGGATCGCTCGATGCCGTGTTGGAGATGCGTGAAGCGTTTGACCGCCGCAGACTGTTGATGCTGGATCTGCTGACCGCTATTGACGGGGTTACCTGCGCGGAGCCGTTGGGGGCGTTCTACGCCTTCCCAAACATGAGGGGCCTGCTGAACCGGCCACTCGGCGGAAGAACAGCCTCGACAACGATGGAGCTCGCTGGCATTCTACTGGACGAGATTGATGTTGCGATTGTCCCTGGAGAGGCATTCGGTGCGCCCGGATATGCGCGGCTGTCGTTCGCGCTGTCTGATGCAGATCTGGTCGAAGGTCTCACCCGTGTGGGGGAGTTCGTCAAGGGATCCTGAACCTCAAGTCGAGGTGGCGAGATCCATTGCTGAAAGGACCGAAGGCCATGCCGGCGAGGTTGGGTCGATTAGCGACATGTGGTCGCAGCCGTCCACGACGGTAAGACGGATGGTGTCGGTCTGCTGCGAATAGTTGGTCGACTGGGCAAGGTCAACTGTGTCGTCCTCCGAGCCGTGGACAAGGTGGATGGGGATCGTCGGACTTCCCGACAATCCTGCCTGATGCCACAGTCTCGGAGCATCACTAAGCGATGCTCCGAGAAGCCGTGCCACAGGATCATCGTCCTGGCGTGACACCGACATCGCTTCGAGGTCCGTGACAGCAGCGAGGCCGACGACACCCGCAACAGTCGGCAGGCGTGCTGCTGCAGCGAGAGATAGGTATCCGCCTGCGCTGTGCCCGACAAGTACCACCATTTTCGGGTCAAAATCATGCTCAGCGGCATTGCTCTGCACCCACAGGACCGCGCTCTCAAGATCGCGCATTGCGTTCGCATAGGAGCCCTCGCCGAGGGAATACTCGATGTTCGCTGTCGCCCAGCCATGGCCGATGAGTGCCGCAGCCATTGGATCCATGAGGTCGCGCGTCCAGATTGTGCGCCAAAAGCCGCCATGGACGAGGATGGCGACGGGGTGTGGACCATCGCCGGACGGAACCCGAAGATCGAGCACAGTGGTGTTCTCTTCTCCGTACTGGAGTGTCCGGGCAGGGCTCGTGTGCATCGCAATCAGGTGGTCGATTGCATTGATGTAACCAGAAGTGCCTCGGCCGACAATCGTGAGCACGCATACATCTTTGAGCACCGAAACGTGGCGCCATGTCTCACGTTCGTAGATGTTCGATATGTGGACTTCAACAGCGGGCAGGTCGACGGCTCCGATGGCGTCAGCGATCGATCGTGAATAATGCGAGAGGGCGCCCGCGTTGATGACAAGTGCGTCGAAGCGATGTTGGCCTTCGCCTATGGCGTCGACAATGACCCCTTCGTGGTTCGACTGGAGCGCTTCGATTGCGACGTCGTAGCGCTCGCAGTGGGTTCGCCAGTCTGCCTCGAGGTCTGCAAGCGTCGCGTCTCCGTAGAGCTGCGGATCCCTCGTGCCGAGCAGATTGAGGTTTGGGCCATTGATGATGAGAATTCGCATGTGGCAAGTGTTCACGATTTGTGTCGATCGCGCAAGTCAGCCTCGGTCAGGTCAGCCCGGGTCATGTATATGGCGCAGATCGAGCGCAGCGGTGCGCGTCGCATGGTCTATGTCTACGAAGGATGGCTCGCGTTCCTCGACGAATTGCTCAACGAAACGGTCCATGAACAACTCGGCATCCACGGCTGCTGCCTCAGATACGGCGCCGGTGATGTGAGGGTCCATGTCGAGGTGCAGCGACTCATAGACAGGGACTAGTACTGAGTTGATGGCCTCAGCGCCGCGAATAACAATCATGCCTCCGATCTGAGCGGCTTTACGAGCCAGCCGCTGCCCAGATCCCATGACCTTTCCTATCCCCGGAATCGAGACGCTGTAACGTCCGGGGCAGTACTCGCCCGCCAACTGGCCAACCACGGCGTCGATTCCGAAAGAGTTGATTGCGGTGATCGTTCTCTCCGCGAGAATGTCGAAACGGTCGCGGATGTTCACAAGCGGTGCATCGATCGGAAGAGTCCACGCGAAGCGAACAACGTCGCGATGAAACACAACGGCTCTTCCCCCGGCAATGCGGACGGTTGGGTCGTATCCGTACCCGGTCGCGATGGATACAGCATGGGAGAACCCTTTCGTCAGAGCGTCATGTTTTCCGAAGGCGACGACACTGTGGGGCAGACCGATTTGCAGGGTCTCAGGGAGTTCGCCGTCTGACACACGCTTCAGGAGTGTGCGTGAGATCGCGGTGTCGAGGGGAGCATCGCCGGTGAGATGCCCCCTGATGATGTGAATCGTGTCAGTTTGCATGCCGGTCGCGGCTAGTGGTGCTGAATCGGCCATGTCGTGATTGGTCCAAGTGGTGTCAGTTATTGAGAAACCGTGCCATCCTACCGACATGAAACGCCTTGCCAGTACCGGTGCGCTCTCTTCAGCTGCGCTGTTCTCAATTGCGCTGTTCTCAATTGTGCTGGCTGGTTGCGGCGAAGCGGGACTGCTGGACGGAGTTGGGGATCGCACGCGTCAGTACGTCCAAGGAGATCAGGTTCCGACGACGACTCTTGTCACGGTTGTTGCAGGGACTGGTGACGAGGGACTTGTTGCCGCGACCGATGTGCAGTGGTTCAACGACGACCTGGCAAACCAGATGGAGGGATCCCCACAGGAGGTCGTGAGCGGCGTGTGGCAACGCGAACTCAGAAGCCGTTTCGTCCAATCATCACGAACGGAGATCGCTCTTGCGCTTCCAGGAATCATGTTCCCTGACCTTGTCCCTGAGTCAGTTCGTTGGATCACGAGCCAGCTCGTCTTCGATGAAACAACTGGTGTGCTTGATCCGGATACGACGGCAGCTTTTGGAATGTGGACCGCTGACCCGTACCAGTCGGCCACGACACGCCTTGGCGTGCTGCGGGTCGGGAGAGCCGCAGAGGATTTGCTGCCCACCCGCTCTGCGATCGTTCCAATCATTGTTCCCGACGGCATCAGTCTCGGGTGGACCGAGGCTGGCCATCGCTATGAACTCTTCTGTCGCTCAGATATTTCAGAGGAGCTGTGTTTCGATGTTGCGAACTCGGCTGCGCTCCTATCAGGATTGCTTCCGTGAGGACGAATAGTCAGACCGCTGCTGCGGCGTCCTGGTCGGCGTAGGCTCCACTGACATGCACGGAGCCTCATGGGGCGCATTCATGCGCCATGACGAAGAAACATCAACGCCAAAGATCGACAGGGCGCTTCTGACGCGGGTTCTGACGTATGCACGGCCGTACAAGGCTCATCTCGCTGTGGTACTTGCGACGATTTTGGTTATCTCGGGTCTCTCGCTGCTACCACCGTTGTTGATGTTGACACTCATCGACACCGCGATTCCCGACGAGAATTTCCGTCTCGTGACCTTTCTCGGGCTCGGAATGGTGCTCGTACCACTTGTGAATGGCGTCGTCGGGGTTGTCCAACGACGCGCAACCGCAAAGATGGGCGAGGGAATCATCTTCGATCTGAGAAGACAGTTGTTCAACCATCTGCAGCAGATGTCCCTCAGCTTCTTCACAAACACCAAGACCGGCGAACTCATGTCGCGTCTCAACTCGGACGTCATCGGTGCTCAGCAAGCAGTCACGTCGACCTTTGTCTCCCTTGTCGCAAACAGCGTGACAGTTGTGGCGACATTGTTCATCATGACGAGGCTCGAGTGGCGCCTTACGCTGCTGGCTGTGTCGATCCTCCCGCTGTTCATTGTGGCGTCACGCCGCGTCGGCAACAGCCTGCGGAGAATCCGGAGACAGCAGATGGCGGCGAACGCATCGATGAACTCTGTGATGCAGGAAACGCTCTCTGTGTCTGGGGCGTTGCTCGTGAAACTCTTTGGGAGAGCCGACTTTGAGGACGACCGATTCGCCGTTCATGCGTCAGAGGTACGCGACCTCGGTGTAAGGCAGGCGACCATTGGGCGCTGGTTCTTCATGGCTCTCGGGCTTGTGTCCGCCCTTGGAAGCGCCGTCGTGTTCTGGCTCGGCGCAGTGTTTGTAATCAACGGTTCACTGACGATTGGAACGATCGTTGCTCTCAGCGCATACCTCGGGTCGTTGTATGGGCCGATGTCTGCGCTCACGAATGCCCGCGTCGAATTCACGACGTCGCTTGTGTCGTTCGAGCGGGTATTCGAGCTTCTTGACATGCCCATTGATATCGCTGAATCGGATACGCCAGCTGCTGTGACGACGGTCGAGGGTCGGGTCGAGTTTGATGATGTTTGGTTCAAATACGATGCAGGACACGAGCAAGGTCTTGAATCGGTCAGCCGCTTCGGCTGGCGCGACTCGGGTGAAGCCGAGACTGATGAACGGCAGACCAGTAGCGGTTGGGCTCTTGAAGGTATCTCCTTCACGGTTGAGCCCGGGCAGATGGTCGCTCTTGTCGGACCATCAGGCGCAGGAAAGACAACCACAACGTATCTGGTACCGCGTTTGTACGACACAACCATCGGACGGGTCCTGATTGATGGAATAGATGTCAAGGACATGCCGCTCGACACCCTGGCTCAGGCCGTAGGAGTCGTGACGCAGGAGACGTATCTTTTCCATGACACAATCGAGGCAAATCTTCGCTATGCAAAGCCCGATGCCACATCTGAGGAACTCGTTGCGGCGGCTCAGGTCGCCGGAATATCCGACTTCATCGATTCACTTCCGGACGGCATGGCAACACGGGTAGGGGAGAGAGGGTACCGACTCTCTGGAGGGGAGAAGCAGCGCATAGCCATTGCACGAGTCGTGTTGAAGAATCCATCAGTGTTGATTCTTGATGAAGCGACATCCCACCTCGATGCGGTATCCGAAGCGCTCGTGCAAGAGGCGCTTGAACGTGTGATGAAGGATCGCACGTCGCTCGTGATTGCACACAGACTCTCAACGGTCCTGAACGCTTCGAAGATCGTTGTGATCGACGAAGGCAGGGTCAAGGAGGTCGGTACTCACGCGGAGTTGCTGGAACTCGACGGTCTCTATGCAACGCTCTTCGAGACGCAGTTCAGAGCCACGTCGCCGGTGTGACCGTGAAACGTTTCGTGCCGGCTGCTGTCGCCTTGGCGTTCGTCGCGTCGGCATGTTCTTCCCAGGCGCTACCGCTGCCAGAGTATGCCAGCGCAATGGAGGAGGCGACTGACGCGTATATCGTTGAGTCCCAGGCATTATCGGAGACGTTCCAGAACGCCGTGACGAACCAGATTTCTGACATCGTGGAGCGCTCCGATGGCAGCGTCGAGTCGCAGGCCACGGACATTACGAAGGGTGAAATGCTCCAGTATCTGTCGTTGCTTGAGGATGCGATGGGCCGATACCTTGACACTATTTCACTGCTCACGCCACCCGCTGTCGTTTCGGCTGCCCACGACGACTATGTCGCCGCCTTTGCCGGTGTTGGTGGTGCGTTGCCGGAGGCGCGCCTGTCAATTTCATCGGCGGGTGATCTGTCAGACATCCAGGGTGCGTTGGCTGGCTCAGACTTTCGGGACGGCCAGTACCGCCTCTCGTCAACGTGTAGGTCGCTTGAGGCCGTGGCCCGCTCAGAGGGAACCGGCCTGGACCTCGGGTGCGCGCGTCGGTAGCTCTGAGAGCGGGAGGGCAGCTTGAGGACTGGTGGCGATTCTCGTCAGTCAGAGATTGAGGTCGGATATTCGATGAGTTCTGTGTGATCGGGTGACGTGTTCCGGACCTCAGGAACAACAAGAACCGGTCGACCTGACTCGATCATGACCCGTGCCGATACGCTCTCCCACGCATCCCTGTCGAATATCTGTTTCGTAGCCCCCAGGATGACAATGTCAGCATCCATCTCATTGGCGGCCTCAGAAATCGCAGTTGCGGGATCCGCCCCCTCGAGAATGTGGACATCGCACGGAATTCGTGCACCTTCAAGTGCCAGGCGAATGGGATCCGTTATACGGTGACCTCTCTCGTTGAGGTAGGAAGTAACGACCGCGTCGGAGGTGTCCTTTGGCACAGTGTCGTGAAGGGGATGCCAGTCGTCCGCGCCGAGGTCTTCGAGAAACGCACGCGGCACCTCTACAACAGTGGTAATTGTGACAGAGCCAGTGCCACCGATGAGGTGTCTGGCGAATTCGACGACTGGCTCTGGTGGCAGTGCGCCTGCAGTTGCAACGAGTACCCGCATGAGTCGAAGTGTAGGTCAACGACAGTTAACGCGCGTGGTTGTGGAACGATTCGGACGCGCGTCCATGGCTCTCAAGGTTTGATGGATCTCAGTTCGATAAGGCGCTCCGTGATGTTGTCGATTTCTGGAGCGTGTTCTTCGGCCAACAATGCGTTGATTCCAGCGCTGTACGCACCAGGGTCTGAGAATCCTTTTTTGAGGCGTTTCTCCGCGTACCCCTTTGTCACGAACTTCTTCTCGATCTCGATCAGGCGGGTCTCAAGCATCTCGATTTCAGTCTCGACGCTGCGCGGGTGGCGCGTCCTGTTGGACAAGGAACGGGCGTGCAGACGAAGTTCTTCGCGTTGCGCCTCAATGTTCTCGCGTTCGGGGTCCGAATCCGTCATACCTGAGAGTTCGAGTGAGAGTGCCTGAATCCGCTCAAGAATGTCGTCGCTTGATGTTGGCAGGTTCACCGAGAGCCTCCTGTTCGATCCCTACCAAGCGTATACCCCTTGTATCCGGCAGAGAAGCCTCGTTCGCGCAGGGCTGCTGCGATTGGATGGTCGACAAGCGGTGTCGAATCGACGACTTCGATCTGTGCGCGTCCATGGCGCCGTGCGAGGTCCTCGATTGCGTTTGCGCATACACCGAGTTCATCTGAGAACAGAACTACTCGCTTGCCCGCTCGGTCCATCCAAGCGGTCGCTTCCCCGTCGGCTGTGGCGACGGTTGCCCCAGCTG
>SMXV01000134.1 GCA_004356175.1 Acidobacteriota bacterium | reverse complement strand
TCAGCGATCGGCAGATCCGACGCGGTGCGGATGACACCGGCAGCTATCGCTACTTCCCTTCCGGGTGCAATGTCGACTATCCCGTAACCAGTTCGGGTGAGTCCGGGATCGATACCAAGAACGAACATGTGTTCGAGGATAGTGCACATTCGGTTCAGAGTGAAGAACCCTGGTAGTCGACTATTCGATTGTGGCGAAAAAGTCGTCGGAGATGTCGAAGTTTCCGAAGACGGCCTGCACATCGTCGAGGTCCTCAAGAGCGTCAACCAGACGCAACACCTTTGATGCTGTGCTGTCGTCGACAGCGACCGAGGTCGAAGGAAGATACGTCACTTCGCCGGTACGGATCTCTACGCCTGCACCTTCGAGTGAGATGCGCAAACCTTGCAGTTCGCTCGGAGAACAGACAATCTCCCACTGTTCGTCGACCTGCGTTACATCGTCCGCGCCACCGTCAATGGCGGCCATCATGACGGTATCCTCGTCACCTGTGACGAGGAGATACCCCCTCTGCTCAAAGAGATACCCAACCGAACCGGGCTCTCCGAGGCTGCCACCATTCTTTGAGAATGCCGATCGGACGTCGGAAGCCGCCCTGTTGCGGTTGTCGGTGAGTATCTGGACGTACAAAGCAACACCGCCGGGCGCGTATCCTTCATAGAACGCTTCTATGTAGTCGATACCATCGACGTCCCCAGCGCCGCGCGCTACAGCGCGTTCGATGTTGTCCTTCGGCACAGAGTTGTCTTTCGCTTTCTGTACCGCTGTCGTGAGCGAGGGGTTCGAATCGAGATCCGCTCCGCCGGTTCGTGCTGCCGACTCGATTCCACGTATCAGCTTCGCGAAGAGCTTTCCGCGTTTTGCGTCCTGACGACCCTTTCGGTGCTTGATGTTGGCCCATTTGGAGTGTCCTGACATGGTGCCTCCCTACCTATCGGAAATCAGCGCTACGAACATCTCATGCAGCCGGGTGTCGGACGTCAGCTCGGGATGGAACGATGTTGCAAGGATATGCCCTTGTTGGACGACTACAGGATGCGACCCGCCGTAAGAATCCATCACCGATGCAAGGACCTCAACATCGGCTCCGACCTTCTCGATCCACGGAGCGCGTATGAAAACGGCGGTCATTGGAGAGGCTAGCCCACGAACATCGATGGTGGCCTCGAAAGAGTCAATCTGCCTGCCGAACGCGTTGCGTCTTACGAGGGCATCAAGGACCCCCAGTTGAGGTTGATTGCCGTCAGATGTCGCACCGGCGAGAACGATCATCCCTGCGCATGTTCCGAATATCGGCATGCCGTCGATGCACCGACTCCTCATGGCGTCCATGAGGCCATATCTCGTTGCGAGCATGCCGATTGTCGTCGATTCCCCTCCGGGAATGACCAGTGCGTCCACGGTGTCGAGGTCTTCGCTTGTCCTGACTTCGATTGTGTTGCAACCGATACTTTCCAGCATGGCAGCGTGCTCTCGGAAGTCGCCCTGCAGCGCAAGGACTCCGACCGTCACGAACCGCGGTTCTGCATCAACTGCGATACGGGCAGTTCGTCCATGTTGATGCCGACCATCGCCTCGCCAAGATTCCGCGATACTTTTCCTATACGTTCCGCATCCTCGTAGAAGGTCGTCGCTTCGACAATCGCTGCCGCCCTCTGCTCTGGATTGTCACCCTTGAACACTCCGGAGCCGACGAATATCCCGTCACATCCGAGCTGCATCATGAGCGCAGCGTCTGCTGGTGTTGAGATTCCTCCGGCAGCGAAATTGACGACCGGCAGAGTTCCGGTGCTCGCGACCAACTGGACAAGGTCGTGGGGTGCGGCGAGTTCCTTCGCGGCATTCATGATTTCGTTTGCGTCAAGCGTCGTGAGCCACGCTACCTGGCTGTTGAGCTTTCTGATGTGCCTGACCGCCTCGACAACATCGCCTGTTCCGGGCTCTCCCTTGGTTCTGATCATGGCAGCACCTTCACCGATGCGGCGCAGAGCCTCACCGAGATCTTTCGCTCCGCAGACAAATGGCACTGTGAAACTGTGTTTGTCGATGTGATGCCGGTCGACAGGTGTCAGGACCTCGGATTCGTCGATATAATCCACACCAAGCGATTCGAGTATTTGTGCCTCGACGAAGTGCCCGATTCGGGACTTGGCCATGACGGGTATCGAGACGGCCGCAATGATCTCCTCTGTCCGTGCAGGGTCAGCCATGCGTGCAATGCCGCCCTGAGCACGGATGTCTGCCGGCACTCGTTCGAGTGACATGACAGCACAGGCTCCTGCGTCCTCAGCGAGTTTCGCCTGCTCGGCGTTGATCACATCCATGATGACCCCACCCTTGAGCATTTCTGCCAGACCCCGCTTGACTTTGTCCGATCCGATTGCTGGTGTCTCCGGTGCCATGTCCTGTTCCTTGTCGGGTGCTGAATTGTACATGACGGGCCGAACGTTTAACGCGAGTGGGACGCAATGGCATCGTCATACGCGGCAATGTAGCGGTCGGCGACGGCCTGTCCGTCAAACCGAGCAGCTGCCTCGACGGCAGCGGCCTGTCTTGATTCGAGATATCTCCGGTCGTTGAGCAGGGAGAGAATCCGTTGTGCAAGAGCGCCGCTGTCCCCTGGGGCGATCAGCTCGCCCGATCCGTCAAGGACAGACACAAACGCGGGAATGGCGGATGCCACGATTGCACAACCTGACGCCATTCCCTCAACGACGACGATTCCAAATGACTCTCCGCCCAGGTTCGGTGCGCAGTACACCTCGGCGGAGGAGAGCTCCTCGAGTTTGGTCGCCTCGCTGACTCGACCGAGAAAGGCAACGCCGGGAATGGTGTCGTCTCTCTCAGCACCGATGACGCGAAGCTCAGCTTCGGGTATGTGCTCCCTGACATGTGGCCACGCATCAAGCATGACCTGGAGGCCCTTGCGCTCGTCATCGCGTCCGAGGAACGCGACGCGATTGGTTCTCTTTTCACCTCGACCATAGTCGGCTGTGTCGATGCCGTTTGGTATGACGCGTGGGTTGCTGAAGGGCGATATTGCGGACGCAGAAACGTGACTCACGGTCGTGATCACGTCGAGCCTGCCCAGTAACCGGCGCCACACACCAGAACCAACCTTGTATCCGAATCGGGCCCATCGGGGTGCGTCGGCATGGAACGTGCCAACGGTGGCGACGTTCGATATCCGGACGGCCGATGTGGAAACCAATGGCATAAATGGTTCGTGGATGTGGATCACGTCAGCACCGGCAACAGCGTCCTTGAGACGCCTCGTTGTCCGCGGATCAAGAGCAATCGGGGTGGACGACCTGTTTGCCTGGATCAAGACTGTACCTCCGATAAGAACCGCATCTTCGGGACCCTCGGTTCCCGGTCCAACGATTTTTGGGCTATGCCCCCGATCATCGAGCCAACGCGCAAGTCTGATCACCTGGTCCTGTACTCCGCCAGGAACCCCAAGGTCGTAAGGACATACGAGCGCGATGTTCATTGCCCGCTCGCCCCACCGACATCTGCATCTGATGGCCAGTTCGGCTGGAAAAGATGCCATTGGGACGGTTCTTTCCGAATCTGCGCTTCGAGGACGTCTGCAACGAGCTGTACGCCAAGGGCGATACGCTCGGATCTCGTTTCGGCGTCGGGAATCACGATCGTGTCGCCGACCTCGATGCGATACCCGGCGCCCTCCTTGAAGTAGACAGCAACAGGAATCAGCGCGGAGTCGGTGAGTTCGGCAAGAACCGTAGGCCCGGCTGGCATGGTTGTCATCTCACCGAAGAACATGACGGGGATTCCGTTGCCAGTCACGTCGCGATCCGCAAGAAGAGCGAGGGCTCCGCCGGACCTGAGGAGCTTCACCATCTTGGAACGGCGAGAAGGGTCTGTCGTGAGCACAATGTGGATCCCGAACTGTGCCCGAACTCCAAGAAACCAATCAGTGATTCGTTTGTTTGGGAGGTCCTCGGCAACTGCCATCAAATCGAGACCGAGATCATTCGCAACAACACCCGCAATCTCCCAGTTCCCGATGTGAGGAACCGCAAAGACGATCCCTCTGTGCGCAGCGATTGCCTCATCGACCGGCCGAAAGTTGATGCGCTCGGTATTCGCGAGGATGAAATCCCGCCTGTGTGCTTTGAACCACAACGTTTCCGCCCAATATCGGCCGTAAGATCGAAACATTCCATCAACCGCGGCGTCAATCTCACGATCAGACGCTGCGGATCCCATCACTCTCCGCATGTGATGCGACAGGAGCGGACGGCCCTTTTTCTTCGTTCTGGCAGCGAGCGATCCAAGCATGAGGCCGACGTTGCGAGCAACAGCTTCAGGAAGCGCACCGAAGATTCGTACGCCAACAAGAAAGGGAAGATAGGCGAACCACTCTCTCACGCTTCGAGTTGCTGCCACGTCTTGCGGATTCGCTGTGCAACCGTGAGCGAGGTCAGCACTACGAACACCCAAAGAAGCGGCTCCATAATGTCGATGCCGAGGCCGATTGCCATAAGTCCGATCAGTAGGAGAATCATTCGCTCCCCTCGCCCCATCCAGCCTCCGCGGCCATCAAGACCTGCGAGCTCGGCTTTTGCACGGACATACGGCACGAGGAGAGAGAACGCAAGGGCGACGATACACAGCACGAGGAGTCGTGGCTCGTCGCGCAGATACACAGAAACACCGATCCAGACGGCGATTTCTCCGAAGCGGTCCGACATCGTATCGAGAAATGCTCCGCGCTCAGAACTGGTTCCAAGCTTGCGAGCAAGGGGCCCATCGAGGGCATCAAGCGTTACTCCAGTTCCGGCGACCAATCCGCCCCAGAAGAGGTACTCGAGTGAAATTAGAACCGCGCCAACAACCGTGACGGCAAGGCCAAGCACGGTTACGACAGCCGGCGTTACGCCGATCTTCGCAAGACCAGACGCAATCGGCTCCAATATGGGTGCGGCCTTCTTGCGGCCATTGACATCAAGCAAGCATGTCTCCTTCACTGAACAATTTACCACACGCTTTGACAGTGCCACTGCCCGCTACAATTGAGACAGTCGGGGAACGCGCCGGAGGTTCCTCACACATCTGCTCTCTTGCCGGTCGCGAAAGGGTGAGAAGGCATGGTTGACCAACCAGTACGAATCGATCTCGGGTCCGAAATCTTCTCAGCGGACGTTCTCCAGCCATCGGTTGGCAATAGAGGGTTCGATGTTCGCAAACTCAGGCCGGAGACTGGATACGTATCGTTCGACCCGGGATTCGCGAATACTGCTATCGCGAGGTCAGCTGTCACGTACATTGACGGAGCGGCAGGACAACTGCTCTATCGGGGATATGCGATTGAGGACATTGCAAGCAACTGTTCCTTTCTCGAAGTGTCCTTTCTCCTACTCTATGGGTCGCTTCCAAATGCTGGCGAGCTCCTTCTATGGGAGAACGACGTGTCGCGCCACACAATGCTCAATGAGGAGATGCGCTCATTTTTCGATGCGTTTCCGAGAAGAGCTCACCCAATGGCGGTGCTGGCATCAGCGACCTACGCCATCTCGACGTTCTACGACGTGTACCGGCGACCGACTCGCGAACAGGAGATCGACGCAGGGGCACGCACATTGATAGCAAAGATGCCGACCGTTGCAGCTTGGGCATACAAGAAGTCGATCGGCGAGCCGTACGTGTACCCAAACAACGAGTTTTCATACGTCGAGAACTTCCTTCACATGATGTTCTCGAGACCGACCGAAATTACGCCGATCGATCCTGCGATCGTGAAAGCTCTCAATGTCCTTCTCATACTCCACGCTGACCACGAGATGAACTGCTCGACTGCAACCGTGCGGTCCGTAGGATCGTCTCGCGCCAGCATGTTTGCAAGTGTTGCTGCTGGCATGGGTGCCCTGTGGGGACCTCTGCATGGCGGCGCGAACCAGGCGGTTATCGAACAGCTACAGGCAATACACGATGACCCAGATGCGACGATCGAATCGACAATTGCCCGGGCAAAGGACCGCAACGACGAGTTCCGTCTCATGGGATTTGGGCATCGTGTATATACAAACTACGATCCACGAGCGAAAGTTCTTGCCTCATTTGCCCAAGATGTGCTCGACCGAATGTCAATCGAAGATCCACTCCTTGACATCGCAAGAGATCTTGAGGCTGCGGCATTAGCCGATGACTACTTCGCCGAACGAAAGCTGTTTCCCAACGTCGATTTCTACTCTGGCATCATATTCCGAGCGCTTGGCTTCCCACAACGCATGTTCACCGTCCTCTTCTCGATCGGACGGCTTCCCGGCTGGATTGCTCACTGGGTCGAGATGAACAATGATCCTGAGACACGGATCATGAGGCCACGACAGATCTACACGGGCGAGACCGAACGGGCGTATGTCCCAATTGAGGATCGCTAAAACGGTCCCTACGGACTCTCAACGGATTGTGCGAACGTACCCGTCACCTCACCTGAGTATGCATCCACGGTCACAAGAGCTTGGTGTCCTGGGTAACCGCCAGACTCGAATGCGAGCACCTGCCAGACCGGCCGAGCGAGCAGGCCATGAAACCCAAGCGTTGCAGACGCGTGACCGACGTCGAATGGCGCCGCGCCTGACGCGATTTTCACCGACTCAATGTCACTGATCGCCATGGGTCGCCCTGAGGCGATCTGATACATCCCAATGACGACAAGGGGTAGAACGACCGTCAGCCACATCAAGTCAATGCCCGACTCGGACGTGACGGCAGCCGCGCCTGCAGCGGCGACGAGGTAGACGACGGCGGCGACCCGACGGTCCGAGGTGTCGAGCTTACGAAACGGTCCGATCTCCTGCGTGTTGTCGATGCTCACTGTCTCAGCCAACGCCCGGTTCCGGTACTTCAGAGG
>SMXV01000005.1 GCA_004356175.1 Acidobacteriota bacterium | reverse complement strand
GAATCGCCGTGCGTTACGATGACATGGCCAGCCCTTACTTCCCTGAACTCACACGGGCCGCTCTTCGCGATGGAGTTCCCGATTTCGCTTCGAGGCGGGCAATGATGGATCTGGCTGACCGTGTACTCGTATTCAGCTACGCAGGTTTCGACCCACTCTCTGGAAAGGAAGCGGGCGAAAGCGTGGTCCACGTAGGCCCTCTTAGGGTTGCAGGCGTCAAGCCTTCAGGCTGGGAACGCCGCATGCCCGATCGCTCGCTTGTGCTCATCGCCCTGAGCACAAGCGACCAGAACCAAGGAGCGACACTGCAGCGGCTTTGCGACGCCTGTGCGCAGCTCGATATCGAAGCTGTCATCACCACCGGGCCAACGGTCGCACCTGAGGACCTTGATGCCTCAGAAAACGTGACGGCAATCGACTTCGTCAACCACGACGACATTCTGCCGGAAACGGACCTTCTGATAACTCACGCAGGCCACGGAACCGTGGCCGCAGGCCTCACATATGGCGTACCGATGATGTGCATGCCTTTCGGCAGAGACCAAGACTCCAACGCAGACCGTGTGGCAGAGCTGGGACTAGGCACAGTGGTAGACCCGAACTCGCAGACCGATGTTCTGAGTCGGTCGATCCGCGACATGCTCGATGACGACGCCCTAAGACAGCGAACCAAGCAGTTCAGCGATTCGCTGCAAACACACCCAAGCATCCGAGAGGCACTCGTAGTGATCGACCACACCGTCCACAGCTCACAACAAGGCCGGTGAGACGAGGCTCTCCCCTGTCCTCCCCGCCCACAACTCGCACTATCCACCTGACGACCGAGTGCGCATATCCGGCATCATGCACGACTGATCGGATGCGCCTGGGACCCTCGCCGCAAGAGGAAACGGAAGAAACCCGCACGCCGCATCAACGAACTGCGTAGGCTCAACTCCAGAGCTCGAAGGGAGCCACATGACATTGCGAGTTGTTGCCCACCTGCGTGCGCAGGAAGGAAAAGGAGCCGAACTCGGGGAAGCGCTTGAGGGTCTTATCGATCCGACAAGAGCCGAGCCCGGCAACATCAGTTACGAGCTTCTTGCGAGTCTCGACGACGACAGGGATTACACCTTTGTCGAGGAGTATCAGGACGGCGATGCGTTCGATGCCCATATGGAGACGCCGTACATTGCGGCAGCTATGGCTGCTTTGCCCGAATTGGTGGAAGGCGACATCGACCTGCGGACATATCGGCTGATCGGCTGAGGCCAGCGCACCCACGAGCAAACACTCACACCTTGTTGGTGTTGGTTGGACGAGAACCCGTCAGAGGTCTGCCGTAACCGGATTCGTGATGTCACAGCACGCCATCCGCCCACATCCGGCATTATGGCGCGTCAGTCGCAGTGCGCATATGTGCCGTTGTGCGTCCCCAGTTGTCACAACTAGGGGACGAGTGCCTACTCGGGGTTTATCGAACGAATGGGCACCGGCATCCGCGACGACGCGCACGCTCCCTTCGCTCACCGTCTGGAGCATACGGAGATGACCAGCGAGCGCCGACAGCGGAGCTGTGGTGTCCCCCTTTCGCGGCGTGTCGCCACGAGTGAGAGAGCTGAAGGCGAAAGGCGTGGAGTTCACTCGAGACATCGTCGGGTACGATTACGGACACGACGACAGGCCGATGCTTGGGGCGACGGTAGCTCGATTCGGTTTCGCCCGCTCGAACTGGTGTACCGGATTCTCAGGCTTTCCTTAGGCGTCTATTAACCTGCTTTTAACTGCGACTTCTTACCTACACGGGCAGCCATCTATCAGGAGCATCCATGAAACGAATACTCATCGGCCTGGGCGCTTGTGCGCTCATCCTCGCCGCATGTAGCGGCGACGGTGGGACGGCTGTCGCATCACTTGAAGAGCTCAACGCCGATCTCGGGATCGAGACCGAAGATGTTTCGTTCGATGGCATAGACGAGGATGCTGTTCTCGCCTTCGCACAGTGCATGAGGGACAACGGGATCGAGGACTTCGAAGATCCTGACATCGGGGCAGACGGCTCCGTCGGTTTCCGTTTCGGCGGTGGGCAGCGCAACAGCGAAGCCGAGAGGGCCGAGATCAGGGCGGCGTTCGAGGCCTGTCAGGAGCATCTCGTAGGCCTCGCATTCGGTCCGGGGAGCATCGACCGGTCAGAGATCGAAGACACGCTGTACGAATTCGCCGTGTGCATACGCGACAACGGCTACGACATGCCGGATCCGGACTTTTCGAACTTTCCTGGAGGCCAGGGTGGTGGTGGTGGTGGAGGTGGAGGAGGCCCCTTCGGTGAGGACTTCGATCCGCAGGACCCGGAGTTCCAGTCGGCGCTCGAGGAGTGCGAGGACGTGTTCGGTGGTGGTTTCCGATTCGGTGGCCGCGGTGGCCGTGACGGTGGCGGCTGATGACCGTGGATGGCACCGAAACCGAAGCGTCCCCGCCTTCAGAAGCAACGGCTGAGTCGTCGGGGTCGAAGCGGAGGCGATGGCCATGGATCGTCGCCGTGTCGATCGGGCTTATTGCGGTCGCCGGGATTGCGGTCGCCGTGCTCTCCGACGGAGGAGCAGACGATGTGGCTGATGCCGGGTCGCTGACCACTGCCACCGTCCAACGAACCGACATCGTCGAGACGGTGACGCTCTCGGGGACGCTCGGCTTCGGCTCCACGGAGACCGTCATCTTCCGAACGTCGCCCGTCGGTGTGACCGTTGTGACGGGGCTGGCAGCCGGAGTCGTGACGGACATCGTCGAAGAGGGCACCGTGGTGACGCCGGGCGATGTGCTGTACGACGTGAACACGGTCCCCGTTGTCGTCCTTGCAGGAGATACTCCCCAGTACCGATCGTTCCACTCTCGCATGAGCGACGGGTCCGATGTTGAACAGCTCGAACAGGCGCTCGCCGATCTCGGGTTCGATCCCGATGGCGACATGACGATCGACGAGGATTTCACGAGCGCAACGAGGGACGCCATCGAGCTGCTTCAGGAGTCCATAGGTGCCGACGAGACCGGCAGACTCGAGCTTGGAGCGGTGCTGTTCGGCCCGGATGCGACCTACGTCTCTGAGGTGCTCGTGCAGATCGGGGATCAGATAGGTGCCGGGGGTGGCGTCGTGACGACGTCTCGCGCACTCACCGGGACCGTCACACACCTCGTTGCCGAAGGTGAGACGCTCGACCAGGGCGACGTGTTGTTGGCGATCGATGGCGAGCCCGTCGTGTTGCTCCTCGGTGACGTACCGGCCTACCGCCTCATGGAGGTCGGTGTCGAGGGGGCAGACGTCCTCCAACTCCAGGTTGCCCTCGAAGAACTCGGGTTCGGATCCGACCTGACATCTGACGGCACGTTCAACCTTGCGACCGCAGCGGCCGTCGTTCTGTGGCAGGTGTCGGTTGGCGCACGACCCGACGGGATCGTGAACGTCGGAGACGTCGTGTTCCTCCCCGAACCTATTCGTGTCGGAGAAACGCTGGTCTCCGTCGGTGTCGAGTTGCGAGACGGCATGCAGATCTTGGCGGCATCGTCCAATGCCACGAACGTTTCAGTCGACCTTTCGACGGACGATCAGGACCTTGTGGAGGTTGGCCTCTCCGTCGTCGTGATCCTCCCAGACGCATCGAGAGAGTCAGGTGTCGTTTCCGAGATAGGCACTGTCGTCCAGGCGAACCAGCAGGGGTCCACGTTCTTCGAGATGTTGGTGACCCTGGTGGATCCGGACGCCGCTCCTGGCCTCGATGAAGCACCGGTCGACGTCGAGATCGTGAGTGACCGCGCCGACGATGTCCTCGCGGTGCCCGTCACCGCGCTTCTTGCGCTCTCCGAGGGCGGCTACGCCGTCGAGGTCGTGACGGAGGACGGTTCGGTCGCTCTCGTGGCAGTCGACCCAGGTCTGTTCGCGGACGGGCTCGTCGAGGTCACCTCCGATGTACTGGCCGAGGGAATGGAAGTAATCCTTCCATGACTGCCGGAATCATCGCACCTGAGCGTCTGGCGCTTGGGCTGGTAGGGGTAACGAAGACGTACGATGGGACTCCCCCGGTGCGGGCGCTCGTTGACGTGGACCTCTCGATAGCCGACGGTGAATTGGTGACCATTGTCGGCCCCTCAGGAAGCGGCAAGTCGACGTTGCTACACATCATGGGGACGCTCGACAGAGCAACATCTGGCACGGTCACCGTAGCGGGCGTCGACATCGCAACCCAGCCAGATAAGAACCTCGCTGCGATCAGATCGAGACACATAGGGTTCGTCTTCCAGCAGTTCTTCCTGTTGGCAGGCGAGACCGCCATCGACAATGTGGCCGATGGGCTTCTGTACACGGGCACGTCGCTGTCCCACCGGAGAGAGCACGCACGCGCGTCTCTCGATCGCGTCGGGCTCGCACACAGATCCTCGCACTTGGCGACGAAGCTCTCTGGCGGGGAGCGACAGCGTGTCGCGATTGCGCGGGCGCTCATCGGAAGTCCCAGCATCGTTCTGGCAGACGAGCCGACAGGGAACCTTGACAGCAAGACCGGTGTGGTGATCGTCGACCTGCTTCTGTCGTTGAACGCTGAGGGCACCACGATCGTTGTGATCACACACGACCGTGACCTGGCACAGAGGTTCCCTCGCCAGGTCTCGATTCTCGACGGTCGTATCGAGAGCGACGTGGCGGACTCGCGATGACGGTCGAAGCCCCAGCTGGCGACACGATCGCCCCCTCACGTCTGGCACCCGCAGACATGATCAGGGCCGCGGGAATCGGCCTTCGGACGCGACGTTTGCGATCCGTGCTGTCAGCGCTCGGCATCATGATCGGTATCGGCGCGATGGTCGCTGTGCTCGGCCTGTCCGAGAGCTCCAAATCTGATCTCCTGGCGCAGCTCGACCAGCTCGGTACGAACATGCTCCAGGTCCAGGCGAGCACGGGGATCGGCCTTGGCCCCGGGGAGCTGCCGGACGATGCTCCGGCGATGATCACGCGGATCGGGCCGGTGGAGGCCGTCGCCGCGGTTGCCGATGTCGGGAGCGCACGCGTCTATCGATCTGACTATGTGCCTTCGGGCCAGACGAGCGGCCTGAACGTGCGAGCAGTGGACACGAACCTTCTCGGCACGTTGCAGGGCTCGATGGCCGATGGCGTGTTTCTCGATCAGGCAAGCCCCGACTACCCGGTTGTCGTGCTGGGCTCCGTGGCGGCAGACCGGCTTGGGATCCGATCGCTTGACACAGCGATATCGGTGTGGCTCGGTGACGAATGGTTCGCAGTGGTCGGGATCCTGGAGAGCGTTGATCTGTCTCCCGACCTTGACCGTGCAGCGCTGGTCACCGTCGGAGCGGCTGAGACCTACCTCGAGTCCGACCTCGTTCCGTCGACGATTTACGTGCGGATGGACCCGTCTTCTGTTGACGATGTCCGCAACGTGATGGCAGCCACCGTCAACCCCGAGAATCCGGATCAGGTCGAGGTCACGAGGCCTTCCGACGCGCTGGAAGCGAGGGAGGCCGCTGAATCCGCGTTGACGAACCTCTTCCTCGGGCTTGGAGCTGTTGCGTTGCTGGTCGGGGGTGTCGGCATCGCAAACGTGATGGTGATTTCGGTTCTCGAGCGACGAGGGGAGATCGGCCTGAGAAGGGCGCTTGGAGCGACGAGACGCCACATCTCTGTCCAGTTCCTTGGCGAGTCGCTGCTGCTCTCGACCATCGGAGGCATCGGTGGTGTGCTGATGGGTGCTGCCGTGACGGCGGCGTATGCGACGTATCGGGGCTGGGGAGTGCTTGTCCCGGCTGTTGCCATCGTTGGAGGGATCGCGGCGGCGCTTGCCATCGGTGCTGTTGCCGGGCTGTACCCGGCCATGCGCGCCGCACGGGTGTCCCCAACCGAGGCACTTCGCACGCTGTGATGGCTCCATGGGGTTCCCCGACACCGCTTTAGGATCCAACCGCCATGAAAGCGCATCTGCGCAGCTGGCGCGTCCTCGTCGAGGTCGTCGCGGCATGTGACGGCTCGACCAGTACAACAACTCTGCCAGAGTCAACAACGGCGACCACCCCTCCGCCACCCGGTTCAACCTCGACGACAGAGGTATCGATCAGGTCGATCCGCCGGACCAGATTGCCGGGGTGCACTCGGTCTCGATTTCGGACGAGCTCGATGCGGCCATGAGAGCCACCTCAGTACCTTCCTCGAAGGACACCTGGTGGCAAGAAGGCGACTCGCGCCTTACCAGTACTGCGTTTCGAGGAGTTGCAACTCATCGCTGCTGCTTGACACTGGAGCCCCCATGGGACAACCGGATATGGTCCGGCTGTCGCTCCTTTCGGTCACTGCCCCGCTTCCTTATTGACTCAGGAAGTCAAAGCAGCAGGATGGGTCCGTCCGTGACGGCGCGTGACGGTGCCTTTCGCCACTTGCCTGAATGGCCATGTACCCTCCCGGCGTGCCAAAATCTCCCTCCACACACAGGCTCTTGCCCGCGTTGATGTTCTCCGTTGCGCTCGTTGCGTCTGCATGCACGAACTCCGGCTCGGACACCTCAACGACGACGACCGCAACCGAGATCACTCCAACCGTACCTGATGCGTCGACAACCACCACAGAGGCGCCG
>SMXV01000133.1 GCA_004356175.1 Acidobacteriota bacterium | reverse complement strand
CAGTGCAGTCAATGGTTTCAGCGGCATCGGAGAGGTCGGATCCAATCGTCTCGATTCTGCCTGACGTGATACCAACGTCCGCGGTACTGATCCCATCGGGAGTCAGCACCAATCCACCACTAAGAACGAGATCAAATGTCATGCTGACCCTCCAGAAGGCGAAAGAGCACTGCCATTCTGCTGGCTACACCGTTGGAGACCTGTTGAAGAATGAGCGCACGTTCGTTGTCCGCCACGTCGTTCCCAATCTCGACTCCTCGGTTCATCGGTCCCGGATGCATCACGATCGCTTCGTCCTTCAGCCGTCTGAAGCGTTCTGCGGTCATTCCGAAGCGTTGCGTGTATTCAGACGCTGAAGGGAAACCGGATCCTCCCCCGCGCTCGGTCTGCACCCTCAGCAGATACACGACATCTGCACGGTCGAGGACCTCATCGATATGGTGGTGGACTGTCACTGGCCAGTTCTCCGGATCGATCGGGAGTAGCGTCGGCGGTCCAACCAGCATGACATTGGCTCCGAGTGTTGTCATCGCAAAGATGTTGGACCGAGCAACACGTGAGTTTCTGATGTCACCAACAATCGCGATGTTCAGACCTTCAAGACTGTCGAATCTTTGGCGAATCGTGAGGCAATCGAGCAGCGCCTGTGTTGGATGCTGGTGCGCTCCATCGCCGCCGTTTACCACAGGAATGTCGAGCCAATCCGCAATCCTCCACGGCGCACCGGTTGCTTTGTGGCGGACAACCATAAGATCAACGCCCATTGCGCGCACGGTGAGAACGGTGTCCTTGAGAGATTCACCCTTCGACAATGACGAGGTGCTCGGCGAGAAGGTCATCGTGTCAGCCGACAACGACTTGGCTGCCTTCTCGAACGAAAGGCGTGTTCGCGTTGACGGCTCAAAAAACATCATCGCAACGGTCTTGCCCCTGAGCGCTGGCACTTTGGGAATCGGTCTGACGAGAACGTCAGCGAAGCCGTCTGCTTCGTCAAGAAGACCCTCAATCGTTGCCCTGTCGAGAGATTCCGTCGTCAGCAGGTGCCTCATTCAGATTCGTCGCTGGCGATCCAAACGCCCTCTTCGTCGTCGGTCTCGAGGAACCGCACGGAGACGCGATCCGTGACTGCCGTAGGAATGTTCTTGCCAACAAAGTCAGCCCTGATCGGGAGCTGCCGATGGCCTCTGTCGATGACGACGGCGAGTTGCACAGCCCCTGGTCGTCCGAGATCGGCTAGGGCGTCAAGCGCCGCACGAATGGTCCGACCGGTGAACAACACGTCATCGACGATGACAACGGTCTTGCCGTCGATGGCCTCAGGCAGGGTCGTTGGCCCAATCCGCGTGCGCGGGCGGGTGTCGAGGTCGTCACGGTACATCCCGATGTCAAGACTTCCGGCGATAACGGTGGATCCTTCAATGTCGGAGAGGGCGGCTGCGATACGGTCAGCAAAGGGGCGACCTCGCGTAGGTATGCCAACGACAACGATCTGAGACGTTCCGTGGTTGCGCTCGACTATTTCATGAGCAATTCGCCGAGTCACTCGACCAAGGTCCTCCGCGGTCATAACCTGTCTCATGCAGCGTCCTGGAATACGAAAATGCCGTACGTCGACACGCACGGCGGCTGAACTCTTGTCATCATTCCATCCTTGACGGCCTCACAGGACCGAGTTAAAGGTCGGTTGTTTGATCTGATGGTACCACATCTGATCTGTTCGACTCTGTCATGTCAAGGCCCGTCGAGGCTTCTTCATTGCTCTGTTCATGGGCCCGCTCATCGGCCTGTTCCTCAGGCCGTTCGGAGGGTTGTTCTGGTGGTTCAGGAAGGTCTGTTGTTGCGACCGCGGAGAGCACCCCATTGATAAAGGCCGGACTCTTCGCTGTCGAAAACTTCTTCGCGAGCTCAACAGCTTCGTCTATGACAATGCCGATTGAGATCCCCATGTATTTCAGCTCGTAGGTGCCAATCCTCAAGATGTTTCTGTCGACAACTGCCATCCGTTCGATCCGCCAGTGCGACGCGCTCGCAACGATTGCCCGGTCGATGGTTTCACGGTTTGACCATGTTGACTCCGCGAGCGTGGCTGCACGAGCGGACATCTCGGATGTGTCGATGTCATCGGCGTCGAGCGTGTCGGCGGCGTAAAGAGCAGTCAGTGCCTGTTCGCGAGCCTCAACCTGCTTCACGAGACTCGCGTGATGTAGTCACCCGTCCGCGTGTCGACCTTGAGTATGTCTCCCTCTTCGACGAACAACGGCACGTTGACCACCTTTCCTGTTGAGAGAGTCACTGGTTTCGTCGCACCCGACACTCTGTCACCCTTCACTCCTGGTTCCGCAAACGTGACCTCAAGTTCGACAGACGCAGGAAGGTCAAGGTCGACCGGCGTGTCCTCAAACATTGCGAGTCGGATGACCATGCCGTCAGGCATGAACTCAGCCCTGTCGCCGACGAGTTCGTCGGACACAGATATCTGTTCAAAGGTCTCACCATCCATGAAGTTGAAGCCGAGATCGTCCTTGTAGAGGAACGTAAAGTCTCTCCGATCGATTGTTGCCTTCTTGAGGTTCTCGCCGCCGCGAAACGTTCTATCGATCACTGCACCGGTGCGCACGTTCTTCAGTTTCATGCGGACAAAGGCCTTGCCCTTGCCCGGTTTCACATGCTGCGACTCGACGACGGTGAAGAGTCCCTCGGGAAGGTTGAGGGCAACCCCAGGTCGTGCGTCATTGGACGAAATCATGTCGAGTCTTCCTCCGTGTCAAGGTCGCGAACAGCTAGTGACAGACCGATGCCTGCGAATGCTGCACGTACGGTAGCGTCCGTTACGTGCACCAGCTCTGGAATGCCAAAGTCCCTCAACAACACCATACGCAACCCATCGTCATCGCGTTTCTTGTCAGAATTCATCTGCATACGGATTGCAACCGGGTCGTCCTCCACAGCTTCGACCGGCAGTCCGATGGATGCCAGAACGTCCTTCTGACGCTGCGCACCTGTGAATGAGAACTCGGCCTCGGACGCTGCACCGGCAGCAACCGTACCTATGGCGACGGATTCGGCATGGCTTCGGCCTGTTGTTGACTCGATTGCATGCCCAACGGTGTGTCCGTAGTTCAAGATCGCGCGCCGGTCCTGTTCCGTGAAATCGTCCGATACAACGGCGACCTTGACAGCAACGGACCGATCAATGACCTCGGCGAGGTCACTGTCGAGACCATCGCTTTCGTACAGTTCGACAATCCGCATATCTTCGATGAAGCCGGTCTTGAGTGCTTCAGCTGCTCCGTCGCGTTTGAGGTTCTCTGGCAACCGATCAATCGTGTCGACATCGATCATGACGGCCTCCGGGTGACAGAACACCCCTGCCAGGTTCTTTCCGTCTACGTTCACTGCTGTCTTACCTCCGATCGCGGCGTCGACGGCACCTATGAGCGTTGTCGCAACGTACATGCATGGCACACCCCTGAGGTAGGTTGCACCGACAAAACCCGTCACATCGGTGAGTGCGCCACCGCCAACACCGACAATGAGGTCGTTTCGGGTGAAGCCGCTCGTGTTCAAGAAGCGGTAGATATCTTCCACAACTGAAAGCTGTTTGGCGTCTTCACCGTCCGGCAGCGTCATTGTGGTTACTGAGAGACCTTCTGCAATGAGGGGCTTGGCATATGTGGCCCCGAGGCTCTCGGTTGGCGGCTGCGTGAGAATGGCGACACGTCGATGGGATCCTGACAGTGCTCTCTCAACGAATTCGTTGGCAAGGTTGCGGCCGACGACAATCGTCGAGACTGGCGTGTCGCCGTTCCAAATCACATGTCGAGCCATGTCGCGACCTCCTGTGCAATGGTGCCAGGATCCTTGTCCACCGTTGCAATGGTCACGTCCGAAACTTCGAGGTAGAGGGCCTGCCGCTGCTCAAGGAGCTGAGATGTTGTGGATGATGACAGTAGGGGGCGAGTCTGCATGCCATCTCCATCCAGTCGTTTGTCGGCAGTTGGTACGTCCACGGAGAGATGGACGATGCTTCCCGAACGCTTCATCAGTTCGACGTTGTCTTGTGACAGCACCGAACCGCCTCCGGTCGCGATGACCGATGCCGGTACCTGTATGAGCGCGCCTATCACAGTGGATTCGATCTCTCGAAAGACCGATTCGCCCTGGGCAAATAGTTCTGGAATCGTTGTCTGTGACGAGGCCTCAACTTCAGCGTCGGTGTCGACGAAGGGCATATCGAGCAGATCGGCGAGCGTCACGCCCACGGTCGTTTTTCCTGATCCCATCATGCCTATGAGCCACACATGTTGCATGTCAGAAGTCTGCCAGCCTGGTCATGTATGTGCCCACATTCGCGACAAAGTCGCCGACGGTGTCTCCACCAAACTTCCGGAGCATCTCGTTTGCCAGGACATATGCAACCATCTGCTCCGCAACCACACCGGCGGCGGGAACTGCACACACGTCGCTTCGTTCTCTGAACGCTGAGGTTTCCTCTCTCGTATCGACATCGACGGTGGCCAGAGGGCGCATCAAGGTCGAGATCGGCTTCATTGAAGCCCTCACCCTGAGTACCTCGCCGGTTGTCATCCCACCCTCAAGCCCACCGGCTCTGTTGCTCTTCCGCGCGTACTCGCCGGAGCTGAGGACGATTTCGTCGTGCGCCTGGGATCCGCGTGAAGCTGCTTGAGCGTTTCCGTCGCCGATCTCCACCGCTTTGATCGCTTGGATGGACATCAGAGCTCCCGCGATCATTCCATCGAGTTTGCGGTCCCAGTGGACATGGCTTCCGATGCCGGGCACGAGTCCGTACGCGAGTACTTCAACCACTCCCCCAAGTGTGTCGCGATCTGCGGCGGCGGCTTTGATTTCTGAAATCATGCTCTCCTCTACGTCTTTGTCGAATGCCCTCACGTCGGAGGCATCGATTGCCGGCAAGTCGTGAGGCTGAGGCAGGGTCTCTTCGGAGATCCTGGCCGATCCAATGGCAACGACGTGGCTGAACACCGACACACCAACTTCACCGAGTAGCTGCTTCGAGAGATAGCCGACAACCGTTCTCGCCGCGGTCTCGCGCGCTGATGCCCGTTCAAGTATGTCCCTTGCGTCATGCGTGTCGTATTTCTGCATGCCTACAAGATCGGCGTGACCGGGTCGAGGTGTGGTTTCTATGCGCTGCGAAACACCCTCATGTGGGGACATCTCATCCTTCCACTTCTCCCATTCAGAGTTGCGGATAAGCACGGTCACTGGGCCACCGAGAGTTCTTCCGAATCGCACTCCGCCAAGGATCTCGAGCTCGTCGCGTTCAAGCCTCATACGTGGCCCTCGGCCGAATCCGAGGCGCCGACGCGCCAGTTCGGTGCCAATGCCATCGATTGTGACACTGAGACCGGAGGGAAGGCCCTCGACGGTCGCGACGAGACCCGGACCGTGAGACTCGCCGGAGGTGAGAAATCTAAGCATGACGACACAGAGTAGGGCGTTGGACTGCAGGAGGAGGAATTGTCATCGCAGATACCAGTCGAGTACGTCCTGCCCAATGAAGAGAGCAAGAAGCGCTGCGATCGTCATGAATGGACCAAATGGAATGGCGTCTTTGCGCGTCCGTTTCCTGCCAATCAGCAGTATCAGCGAGACGGCACCGCCGATGAAAAAGGATCCGATACCTGCCACGAGCACATGTCCAAGGCTGTAGTAGCCGGTGAAGAGTCCAATGAGAAACGCGAGTTTGACGTCGCCGAAACCAAGCCCTCCCCTTACCACGGAGGCAAGGAGGTACATCACGAGGAAGTAGGCAACCGCTCCGAGAAGCGCTGATGTCAGACTGCCAGCTGATGTATCGAAGAGATGCCCGATAAGGAGGAGGACTGACCCAACGGCAGTTGCTGGTCCCAGGATCCGGTTCGGTATGAGCTGGGTGTCGAGGTCGGTGACTGTGAGCAGAATCATCGTCCACAGAAACACAAGATACGCAGGCAGAACCCACAATGTTGGAGCAACTGATGCCAGGGCGGCCGAGAGGACGACAGTCGCGGCAAGAACAAAGATGTTCGTGCGGCGTTGGCGATGCCGGTGCTTTGTGCACGATGTAAGAAGAGCGTTCAAGGTGGATGTGCAGGTATCGCACGTTGGGTTGTACCACCGATCGGTGAGCTCGAAGCGATGGGCATCGGATTCCGCGACGATTGACCGTGCTGCAAACAGTCCGACCAACGCGGATATGACTAAGGCGATGAACATGCCCGCAGCATAAGCGCAACAGCGACGGCCCTTCTGTTTCGTCGAGGGCTACGTTCAATGAGCGGGGAACATCACACCGACCGAGCGGCCTGCTCCATAGTGGCAACCGGTGCGGAGCAGCCGGTGAAGAGCTCAAACGCTTCAACGGCTTGACCGACGAGCATTGTGATTCCGTCGGCATACGGAAGCCCGAGAGAGATTGCGACCATGATCGACGGTGAATGGTGCGAACTGTATGTCATATCGACCAACGCTCCAGCCCGCTCGATGATGCCGGGTGGCAGCGTTTCACCGTGCATGCCGAGTGGCGTGGCATTGATGACTGTCGCGAGAGTTACTGGCTCACCCCATGGGACGACGCCAACGGCATGTTCGGAGCGCGCAGCGAGTTCGTTGGCAGCGGTCACGTCACGCGCGGAGATCGACACATCGCCACCGTCAACGGCTCTGAGAGCAGCGGCGGCAGCTCCTCCTGCGCCAAGGATAAGAACCGGTGCGTCGGCATCAACGCCGGACGATTCGAGCGCGTGCGATACACCTGCCACGTCCGTGTTATGGCCCACGAGTCGATCACCTTCGACGATAATCGTGTTGACCGCTCCTGTGTAGGCAGCAGTGTCCGACCGGTCGTTCACGGCATCGAAGGCGGTGCGTTTGTGCGGCATTGTGACGGAGACACCGTCAAGCTCTCCCGAGCGCAGCGCGCGTGTCACGCTGGCAAACTCTTTTGCAACAACGTGCATGAAGTCGAAATGCGCGTCGAGTCCGAGTGTTTCGAACGCCGCGTTGTGCAACGCAGGTGACCGCGAATGAGATACAGGATCGCCGACGATCGCGAAGTTCATGGCAAAACGCCAGCCGCCCTTGCGGCTCTGACGTTTGCCCGATGCTCTTCGAGCGTGGTCGCGAATACGTGTGTGCCGTCCGTGTTGCCAAGGACGTAGAAGAAGTAGTCGGTTGTTGCCGGATCGGCGGCGGCTGTGAGGCTTGCAGTCGAGACGGCTCCAATCGGAGTGGGTGGCAGCCCATCGACGCGATAGGTGTTGTATGGCGAGTCAACCTTGAGATGTGTTGCGAGCACTCTGCCGGGATTGTATCCGAGTGCGTAGATGACGGTTGCATCGATTTGGAGTCTCATTGGTCTGTTCAAACGATTGTGGATGACAGACGAGATCATCGGTCGATCCTCCTCAACGGACGCTTCCCATTCGACTAGTGAGCCGATAATGAGTGCCTCGTAACGTGTGATACCGAGTTCGCCGATCCGTGACCAGTTCACTGCTTCGAATCGCCTGGTCATTTCGTTCGCCATCATCTGCAGAATCTGTGCCGGCGAATCCGATTCATTCAATGGATACTTCGCCGGAAAGAGGAGCCCTTCCCAGCGAATGATTGGGTCAGCAACGTCGGGCGGCAACAGCGGGGATATCACGATCTCATCGCGAAGTGCTGCACGATATTCGCCGCGCGAATACGGCGTTGTTTTGGAGAGTTCGTCGATGATTCGGTCAATGGTCCAACCCTCGATGAGAGTGAAGGTGGAGCCAGCGTTCACGTCTCCGCCCTCGACCAGGCGTCGGACCACATCGTCTGGCAGCATGTCGGTTGTGAGGCTGTACGTGCCAGCTTGAAGGCGATCTGCAACACCTGCAGCATCGACCGCTGCACGAAGGTCACTTTCACGAACAACACGGGCATCGTGCATCACACGGTATATCTTGGCGGCCGAGCTGCCACTCTCCACCGTGACCTCAACAGGTTGACCAGCCACGACATCCCAACCATCGTTGCCGCTTACGAAACGAGCGAATGTGTTCGCTCCAAGGAACAGCACAAGACCGGCACCGAGTACGACTACGGCCATCACTGCGCCGCGGAACTTCGGGTTTGAAGCCCGCTCAGTCGTCTGGTTCTCGTTGTTGTTCACTCTGATATCTCCGTGCATCGAGGTGGCCCTGCAGCATCACTGCCGCTGCGACCTGATCCCGTACGTGTTTGCGTTTCTGTCGCCGTACACCACCTTCGAGCAATGCTTGATCCGCGGTCACGGTGGTGAAACGTTCGTCCTGATAGCTGACCGGAAGGCCAGTCAGTGCACCAACGACCCCCCCAAGCTCTCGCGATTGGGCAGCGGCGTGCCCCTCACCACCGTCAAGGCTGAGCGCAAGCCCTACCACAATCTCGGATATCTGCCATTCGTCACAGATGTCCTTGAGCCGCCGTCCATAATCCGCGTCGCCACGATCCACGTACTCAACCGGCGATGCGATGGTACAAGAAGTGTCAGATACCGCTACGCCGATGCGCTTCTGACCCGGATCGAGACCCAGGATTCTGCCGCTCACAGCGCTGCCATGGCCTTTCGGGCGGCAGCATCCATGAGAGATATCGCCTCATCAATGCCGTCGATATTCGGCCCACCAGCCTGGGACAGCTTCGCGTCCCTACTGCCTCCGCCCCCGACAGCCTTGGCTCCTGACATGGCGATTGTGCCAGCGGAAACACCGTCCTCAACAAGGTCCTCGGTCACAAATACAATGATGGCCGCCTTGCCATCTGTGACGGAGCCAAACACGCCGATGCCGCTACCAAGTCGATCTCGAACCTGAAACGCAAGAGCACGAAGGCCATCTCCTCCGAGGCCATCGTTGCGCGTTGTGACGAGCTTGTTGCTGCCGATCGTCTCAGCAGACTGCACAATCTCGATCGCCGCCAGATCCCTCCCTCGTTCCTCAAATTCGCCAAGGCGTTGCTCGGCGATGGCCAGCTTCTCGGAGACAGACCGAGCCGCCTCAAGTTCCTTTCCCGGCTGCGACTCCAAGGCAGTGCCGATGTCGGCGAGGTTCGTGCGCAGGTTTGAGAGATGATCGTACGCCGCCAAGCCTGTGAGGGCTTCAACGCGACGGATGTTGGAGCCAATAGATCGCTCGTGCAGTAACACAAGCGGACCGATCTGGCCAGTGCTTGGAACGTGGGTGCCACCACAGAACTCGGTTGAGAACGCTCCCATCCTGACAACTCTGACCTGGTCTCCATACTTGTCACCGAAAAAGGCGATTGCGCCCATCTTCTCAGCATCGTCCTTCGACGTTTCGACGGTCGTGACGGTCGCATTGGCGATCACTCGTTCGTTGACTTCTCGTTCGACTTCATACAGGGCTTCGCTTCCGACGCCTTCGAAATGCGAGAAGTCAAATCGCAGGCGATCGTCAGCAACGAGCGAGCCCTCCTGTTGCACCTGCTGACCGAGAACCTCTCGCAATGCCCAATGAAGGATGTGGGTTCCCGAGTGGTTCTTGCGGATTCGTTCGCGACGAGTGCCGTCGACTTCGGTTGCCGCGTCCTGGTCGACACGAATTGTGCCCCTCACAACTCTGCCTCTGTGCGCATGCACCCCTGGAAGTGCTGGTTGGGTGTCTGCGATTGCCAGGGTCCCTGTTTCTGTCGTAATCGTGCCAGTGTCGCCGACCTGGCCGCCTGACTCTGCGTAAAAGGGAGAGCGAGTCAGGAAGACTTCAACATCTTGGCCCTGCTCCGCAACGGAGACCGATTCTCCTTCACGGAGGATGGCGAGCACGGCGCCCTCCCCTATGATCTCGCCGTATCCGGTGAACACTGTCGTCTCGATACCGGAGAGGACCCTCCGGTACAGATCTGTTGTATCTGCGCTTGCGGCACCTTTGAACGCAGCGCGAGCCCGTTCCTTCTGGTGTGCCATTTCGGCATCGAAAGCGTCTCGATCTACGGTGAGTTCCTTCTCCGTGGCGATTTCGACAGTGAGCTCAATCGGAAAGCCAAAGGTGTCATGCAACTTGAAAGCGGTCGCTCCGGACAATTCGGTGTTCGTGCCAAGCTCTGAGATAGCCACGTCAAGTAGCTGCTCGCCCGACTCAAGTGTTCCGAGGAACCCAGCCTCCTCCCGTTCGAGAACCTCAGATATGTGGTGTTGTTTCTCGACGATGGCAGGAAACGCAGTACCCATCTCTGCGACCGTTGCGCCAAGAAGCTGAATCGTAATGGGCTCTGATGCTCCAAGCATTCTGGCGTGGCGGACCGCTCTGCGGACGAGTCGGCGAACAATGTAGCCTCTGCCCTCATTTGAGGGCACGACACCGTCGGAGATGAGGAATGTGAACGCTCTTGCATGATCGGCAAGGATCCGCAGCGATACGTCGGACGTCTCTGAATCGCCATAATGCACGCCTGTTGCGTGTTCGCCGACGGACATGATGGACCGAAGAGTGTCGGTCTCAAAGATCGAATCGACGTCCTGAAGCACCATTGCCATGCGTTCAAGACCCATACCGGTGTCGATCGACTTCATCGGGAGATCGCCAATAACGTTGTACGGTTCATCCTGCACGTACTGCATGAAAACCAGGTTCCAAATCTCAACAAAGCGTTCCTCGTCGACAATGGGTCCACCATCAGTACCGTACTCCGGCCCTCGGTCATAGAAAATCTCTGAGCTTGGTCCCGCGGGACCGGCCACTCCCATCTGCCAGAAATTGTCTCTATCGCGGCGCTGCAAACGACCAGGGTCAATGCCAACGCCATCAAGCCAGATCTCCGCGGCTTCGTCGTCTGTCTTGTAGACAGTGAACCAGAGCCTGTCAGGATCCATGCCGTAGCCCTCGGTCAGGAGTTCGTACGCGAGAGGAATGGCGCGTTCCTTGAAATAGTTGCCGAAGGAGAAGTTGCCGAGCATCTCAAAGAAGGACGCGTGTCGTGCTGTCGTGCCAAGAATGTCGATGTCCTCGGTCCTAACGCACTTCTGTGAACTGACGGCGGTTTCGTATGGCGGTGTCTCCTCTCCAAGCAGGTATGCCTTGAATGGCACCATGCCCGCAACGGTCAGAAGCAGCGTCGAATCGACCGGAATCAGTGACGCTGACGGAACAACGGTATGTCCGCGTTGCGCGAAGAAGTCAATGAACGTGCTTCTGATCTCGTTGGTGTTCATGGCTGGCGAGGTTAGTCCGCGTCGGATTCCGACGGGTCTGATACATCAACAAGCGCAGAGCGTTGAAGTCGTGTTCCGAGCGCCTCAAGAGCGTCGGTCGCCAGGGACGTTGATGCTCGCGCGATGCCTTCTGGAGTGAGCTTCTCTTTCAGCATCCGTGCGCGATTCACAACAAACCCAGACGCAATCAGCGTTACCTCCGACCCAACCATAAACCACCGAGCCCGTACAAACATAACCACAGGATACATGCCAACCGAGGTCTCATTTCAAAGTCATGTGCTCGCTAAACAGATCAGATGCGACGCGTCACCCTCTTTGACCCTCACTACGGTTTCGGCCATTTTCTCGATCAGGGGAGAGAGGGCCGGAACGCGCGAAATTGTGTACGGCCATGCGCGTTCTGCCTCCTATCTCTCCCCTCGTTGGGCGAGTTCGCCTGCGGAAAACGCAGGTCAGGGAGGAGGAACGCCCGGGGGAACTCCGCTGAAGTTCCCGTTGCTCGCTGAGAGTGGCAACCTCGTGCCTCGGCGATCTCGGATTCTCGGAGGCCATGACGCCTCCCGCAGCTCGTATGAAGACTACGAATCGAATGTATTGCGTGTCTTGCCGAGGATGGTGTCGATTTTGGTGAGGCGGTCGGCTATGTCGCGTTCGGCACCGGTCTGCTTTGGGTGGTACAGAATGGTGTTCTCAAGACCGTCGGGTAGGTACTGCTGGGGAACGACGGAGCCAGGGGCGTCGTGGGGATACTTGTATCCGACACCGATTCCCATGTCCTTCTCTCCCTGGGTTGCACCGGAACGCAGATGCGCTGGTACCTCACCGAGCGGACCGTCGGCCACAGATTGTTTCGCGTCGTGCATTGCTACGGCAGTCGTGTTCGACTTCGGCGCGAGCGTCAGGTACAGCGCCGAGTGGGTCAGGGCGTAGTTCGCTTCGGGGAGACCGACGATTTCGACTGTGCGGAATGCGGCGTTTGCGACTGATAGGGCATAGGAGTCAGCGAGTCCGATGTCCTCGGATGCGAAGACGATCATTCGACGCGCTATGAACTTCGGATCCTCGCCAGCTTCGACCATGGTTTGCAGCCAGTACAACGCTGCGTCGGCGTCAGACCCGCGCATTGATTTGATGAACGCTGAGATGACGTCGTAGTGCCTGTCCCCTGTCTTGTCATAGCGAATCACCCTGCGCTGCAGAGCTTCACCGACCATGTCCTCGGTGATCGATGGGGCGTCGCGTCCCCTTGCGATGGTCGCCGCCATGTCGAGTGTGTTGAGTGCCAAGCGCGCGTCTCCGCCAACTCGAACAGAGAGCGCCTCAACAGCGTCTGGGTCGATCTTCATGCCAACGCCCCGCATTGCATCGTCCGCTGCACGGAGAACGACTTCGGCAACCTCATCGGGTGTGAGCGGTTCGGTGCGAAACACCGTTGCCCGCGATATGAGTGGACTGTTGACCTCAAAGAACGGATTCTCTGTGGTCGCGCCAACAAGGATCACTACCCCATCCTCAACGCCCGGCAGCAGGGCATCCTGCTGAGATTTGGAGAAGCGATGTATTTCGTCGAGAAATAGCACGGTACGCCCGCGACCTTCGCCGAGTCTCTGGTCTGCCCGAGCCAGAACTTCTCTCACGTCTTTCACACCGGCGTTCGTTGCTGAGAGCGGTTCAAAGTGTGCGTTGGTTGACGTCGAGATGAGACGGGCGAGTGTCGTCTTGCCAGATCCGGGAGGTCCCCACAGGATGAGCGACGACAGCGTCCCCATCTCAACCATCGAACGGAATGCGGCACCTTCACGAAGAAGATGCTTCTGCCCTACGACCTCAGAGAGATCTCGTGGTCGCATGCGAGCAGGTAGTGGGGCTTCCGCGCGCAAGTTCTCGTCGCGCCTCGCCGCGAACAGGTCATCCGTCGCCATTGGCCTCTTGCTCGTCTCGGTCTGTCGACCATGCTTCTCGAACCTCCGGCCTCACGTCGATACCGAGTTCCATCAGTTGCTCGTCTGCAATCCGTGATGGTGAGGACGTGAGGGGATCGGCCCCTGTCTGCGTTTTGGGGAACGGTATGACCTCGCGGATGTTCGGTTCGTTCTGCAGGATGCTCACGAACCTATCGATACCGATGGCAAAACCGGCGTGCGGCGGTGTTCCGAAACGAAGAGCTCGGAGAAACCAGCCGAATCGAGCTTCGGCATCCTCAGGAGATATCCCCATGGCGCTGAAAACGGCTGATTGCACCTCTGGATCGTGGATCCTCACGCTTCCGGAACCGAGCTCTGATCCGTTGAGCACAAGGTCGTATGATCGTGCTACCGCGGTTTCGGGCGACGTGGCAAGTATGTCGAGGTCTCCTGGATCGGTGAACGGGTGGTGGGCCGGCGAGAGACCGCCTTCATCGTCGACATCGAAGACGGGGAAGTCAATGATGAACACAAATGAGAGATCTTCGTTTCCCTCCGGTTGACCAATGTCGAGCCTGAGCTGGCCGAGTACCTTCGCAACAAGCTTCGGTTCATCAGCGGCAATGAGGAGCGTGTCACCGGGACTGGCAGCGAGATGCTCGATGAGACTGGCTTGCTCCCCGTCTGACAGAAACTTTGCTACGGGCGACCGCAGCGACCCGTCCTCCTCGAGCACCATCCACACGAGACCCTTTGCCCCAAGTTCGATAGCCCGAGACACAAGCTTGTCGAGCCCAGATCGGGACAGCTCAAGACTCCCGCCGTTCAAGCCTCTGACGGTTCCACCGGAGCTGAGCACTCCGCTGAAGGCCTTGAACTCTGTCGATGAGAACACCTGCGAAAGGTCTTTGATGCGCATGCCGAAGCGAAGGTCAGGCTTGTCGGTACCGTAGGAATCCACAGCCTCTGAGTATGTCATACGGGGAAATGGGCGCTGT
>SMXV01000132.1 GCA_004356175.1 Acidobacteriota bacterium | reverse complement strand
CGGAGGCGCAAGTGATCTCGCAGTCCGACTGTTTGATCGCATCGACACCGTTCGAATTTGACGACTTGATAGAGCACTACGGTACCTCACCCGAACGCATGTGTATATCTGCGCCGGGTGTCGATCACTCCGTTTTCTTCCGCGATGACCGACAGGCTTCGCGGAAGAGACTCGATCTACCTGAGGGGCAGGTCGTGCTCTTCGCCGGCAGAATCCAAGCTCACAAAGGCACAGCAATTGCCGTCACGGCTTTTGCTGAGCTTCTTGAACACAGGGAGAGCGAGGCGCTGCCGGTCGCGTTGCTTATCGTCGGCGGAGCAAGCGGTTTTCAAGGCGCCGAGGAGCTTGCGCTGTGCCACCGAATCATCGAAGAGAGAGATCTCGCAGATACGGTTCGGTTCTTCGACCCTCAGCCCCACAGCATTCTGGCCGATCACTACCGAGCAGCAGACGTCGTTGTGATGCCTTCGCGCAGTGAGACATTTGGCCTTGTTGCAGCCGAGGCGCAGGCGTGTGGCATACCTGTTGTTGCCTCGAACGTCGGTGGGCTGGCGTACGTGGTCAACGCATCTGAGTCTGGTCTGCTTGTCGATAACAATGATCCGAAGGCGTTCGCCTCCGCAATCGCCGCAGTGCTCGACCATCCGAGCTTCGCCGCGCGACTCTCTGACGGTGCGGTTGAATTCAGCGAGAAATTCTCGTGGGATGCAACCGTTACCCGTTTCTTGGAGTTGTACGGCGGTATCGCCGCCTTGGCTAAAGCCGGCTGACCGCGAAACAATCCGGCGTACGACTTGCACACAGAACCTTGTGCACAAGAGGCTGTGGATAGCGGTGGATATGTGGACAGATCGCTCCGGTCAGGACAAGGTGGGGACAGTTGCGGTCGCTTGAGGAGTCAGCAATCTGCCCCGGTCGCCGTGAGTGGGAAAACCATGACAGATGGGCATGTTGAAGTGCGACCGTTCACGTCGTATGTTGCAGACAGAAGACCCGATGTGCCAACATCCAGTATCTCGTTCGGGGAAGTGCGGGACACCAAGGTGAAAGTTCGTCGGGTCTTCGCCTGCAGCGACCTCGCCGATAGTGTTCAGATCGTGAGCGAACTCATTGCATTGCAGCTCCCAATTGACTGGACGACGTTCGCGTGGCCTGATACACCGAAGTTGGGAAACATCGTTCTCGTGAAGGGTGATCCGAAGTGGGCTTGGCAACCTGCTGCGCCAGCGTTCGAGGTTCACGCCATGGACGTCCCGGCAGCGACGACGGTCGACACGTTCGTCGTTGACCACGTAGTCCTTCTCGTTCCTGACCTCGCTACCGCCGTGCAACGATTCGACACCATTGGACTCCAACCGAGACTCAGGATGGATGTTGGGGGAAGACCAGCGGCGTTTTTTCGTGCCGGTACCGTCATCGAAGTTATCGAGTCGCCCGTCCGTCAGGCCTCTGTGTACGGCATTGCTGTCACGGCCGTCGAATCGCTCGAAACCATTGCACTGAGCTGGAGGGCGCTTGGCCTATCCGTTGGTGATATCAAGGACGCCATCCAACCAGGCCGTCGCATCATGACCATTCATGATCTCGACATTGGTTTTGCAGTCATGACCCCCGACAACGCGGCCGTCACACGCCAAAGATGAGCTCTCGGAGACGAACACGGCTCGTCGCAAACGTGTCAAGGTTGACTCGCATTGACCCCAGCCGAAGCCCCCGCATTTCGTCGCCATATTTTGTTGCGACCTTGACCGCCCCGCTCTCGTGCTCAAGCACACCAAGTCCAAGGCAACGTCCACGCTCGTCCTGAACTCCCACAAGCATGCCATCGAGGCGGCTGACATCGAATCCGTCGGGAAGCGTCGGAGCGAAAACGGTCGTCTGTACGCGCCATCGCGGTGGGTCATCTCCAAGGTTGCGTCTGAGGGCTTCCGATCGAAGGTCCTGCAGCTCACCTGGCGACACGGGCGCGACATCTCCGGTCGGTTCAACAACGGCGACCCTTGCCGAAAGAAATCTTCTCAACATGCCAATCACCGGATCGAGTTCTGAGCCTCTCGTAATCGCCACAACAAGTGAGGGCTGCGCGAGCTCCACAAGATGATATTTCAATGTCTGGCCGACAACGCCAGTGACGACGTTCGTCGTGTCACAGATCACAAGGTCTGCGCTCTCCCTGGCGATGTCAACAAGCGCCGACACGGCAACGACGTGTGGCAGCACGACCCCATTCGGCTCGATGGCACCAACAAACCGAAGCTCGTCAGGGTCGTCAAGGTCTTCGCACTCCTCAACGGACGAGACAATTTTCAGCCCTACACACGCTATCGGTCCGACCGTAGCAGCAGCAACATCGCCATCCACATAGGCGACTGTGCGCCCGCGTTCAACTGCTGCTCGAAGAAGCATCTTCGCCAGGGTCGTTCTCCCTGTCTCGGCCTCACCGATCACCATGACGACACCGTCGAGTCCCGAGACCCGTTCCATCAATGTGTCATATGGTTCATCGATTCCCACAGAAGTTCTCCTCTTTGGCTGCTTCGATGATACGAGCGCGTGCGGCCTGCCAAGCCACGGCCGAACAGGAGTCCGGCACCTAGGAGCACGGGTCAGTATCGACTGCACACTCCTTGACGGCCATGCATCACGACTCGCTTCGGTCTCGGCTCCGCCATTCCGCGGCCAGGAGTGGCGAAACCTCGCCCTTTGCGACTGGCGCGCCCAATCGCCAAGCCATACACACCCATACTGACCCACCCTCCCAGCTACCGGTCTGGCGTGTAGCGCGACCTGAGCAAGCGCCGCATCACCTTGTGCGAAGCTGTGCGTGGGAGAGCTTCGATGAGTACGACTTCGTGAATCTTGAACAGTGGATTGATCAGCTCTCGAATCTGGCGCTGCATGTCGCCACGGAGTTCCCCGATGTCTGGCTTCCCGTTCGGCACCACGAACACGACCAGCCGATCCGGCCCGCCGTCTGGCGGTTGGACTGCAACCGCAGCAACTTCCGATACGCCTGGGACACCATCGAGGGCAGACTCAAGATCAGCTGAGGACACTTTGATGCCGCCAAGATTCATCGTGTCATCAACACGCCCCAATGCCCTCATCAGACCACTGTCAGTACGGAGCATCTGATCACCATGCCGTCGCAGCGGACGGTCGGACGTCGGAACGTCGTCGAAGTAGACAGCCGAATGGTCGGCGTTGAGAAGTTCACTCGACAACCCGATCGAGGGAGGAACGAGAAACACCTCGCCCTGACTTGCCACCTCCCCGTCGTCGTCGACAAGTACAAGATCGAGGCCGAGGGTCGGAGTGGTGAACCACGAAGGGACCGCTGGCTGTAGCACCGTCGCTGTGACATACCCGCCGCCGATCTCAGTGCCGCCACAGTATTCGATCATGGGAATACCGCCCGCGACATCCATGAGCCATCTGCTGTCGCGTTCCGTCGAGGCTTCCCCCGTCGAAGACAGCACCCTGAGCGAGGTCCAATCCCCCGAGGCCAGCACACCAGCTTCACGCCATGCCGAGACTATCGATGGCACGACTCCAAGCATCGTCACACCGGCTTTTTGCACGAACTCGACAAAGCTCCTCGTAGTTGGTGCGTCGTCGTACAAGGCAATGGTTGCACCGTTGAGCAGGGCGGCATATATCAGCCACGGACCCATCATCCAACCAAGGTTCGTTGGCCAGCACACCGTGTCGCCTTCGTGGACATCCTGATGAAACCGCGCGTCCATGGCAGCCTTGATCGGCGTCGTTTGGGTCCAAGGAACTGCCTTTGGGTCACCCGTCGTACCCGATGAGAACAGGATATTCGTGTGGTCAGAGGCCGATCGGGGCAACGGATTGAAGTCCGCTCCGGGTACCACGAATTCATCCCACATCACGTCGTCGTCCCGCAGATCCACAGAGCTTCCCGTATCGACCACGATGCATCTGGGTGCAGAGGCATCCACGCATTTCTCGTACATCGGAAGGGATTTCCCAAGTCGCACCGCGTGGTCCTGGGTCACAACCGCAACCGGGTTGGTGATGGTTAGCCGACTTCTCACCTCGTCAGCTGCGAACGAGTCGGCAATCGACACCACAACTCCTCCGGCCGCAACGATGCCGAGGTACGCGATTACTGCTTCGGCCGTCATCGGCATCACTATTGCTACTCGGTCTCCAACAACGTACCCGCTGCGATGAAAACCCTCCGCAAAACTGGCAACACGTGCCCGAAGTTCTTCAACCGATATCGATGTCAATCCGTTGCGAGACCCAGAGACAATCGCCACGGCAGTCGGGTCGTGGTCAAGACACGATGCGACGATGTTAAACATCGCCCCTGGGAGCCACTGCGGGTCGATTGGGTCTGCATTGGCTCGAAATGCGGTCGGCTGGGTGTCGAACCTGATGTCAAGATCGTCGATGACCATGCGCCAGAAACCGTCCGGATCCGACACCGACCATGCGTGGAAGTCCTCGTAGGTACGAAATCCGTGCTTTTTCATCGCCACGGTCAGGTTGGCATGCTCCATCGTGGATTCGTCCGGGTACCAGGCTGGTGCAGGAGGCTTTCGTCCTTCAATCATGGGCCGAGGCTAATCACCCACCACCATCGTCTGGTTCGTCTAGTGTTATATCGACAGAGAGGCGGAAGATGAGACAGAAGCAAAGAAGAGCCAGTCTTGTGCTGCTTGGCGCCATGACCGTGTTCTGGACGATTGGACTGGTAACACCTGCGTCAGCAGAAGTCACCGCCGGGGGGTGTACAGGAACCGCTGAGTTTTCGGACGGAACATCCGTCTCCGTCGATACACCTCTCAGCGAGGTGATCGTCGTACCCGAGGCGGACACGGTGAACTACAACGGCAGCATCAACCTGCCACCGCCGGACGACGAAGTCCCGTTCAGTGGAAGCATTGTCGTGAGACTCCCGAGAGTTCTATGGACCGTTGTCACCTGGTCAGGCGAAACCGTTGAAGTCTCCGATGCTGGCACGTACCGCTATGAGGTGCCTTCCTACGTTCCCAGAGGAATCCAGTTTGAGGTGTCGGGTAACCACACGCAACTGGGCCAGACCTGTGGCGCTCGTGTGACGATGAAACTCGACGGGAGTCCCGGAACCGCTGCCCTGATTGCGGCAACTGGAACGCTCGTGTTTGGAGCAGCAACGATCGCTGCCGGTAGCAAAAAGCGAGGTGCATGATGAAGGGACGACCAATTCTTGGCATCGTCGGCGGTTT
>SMXV01000131.1 GCA_004356175.1 Acidobacteriota bacterium | reverse complement strand
TGAAGGTTGTGTCAGTCATTGCAGCCCCTCACTTCACGAGACCCAGCCAGCCCAGATGGCCAGAGGAATGGAGAGATTCCCGATCAGAATGGTCGCCGCGACCCCTGCAGCGAGGTATCGGCGCAGGTCGTTGAACTTCGGGCTTGCTGAACCGAGGCTCTGGAAGAGGCTCCATGTGCCATGGTAGATGTGCACCACGAGAGCGACGTTTGCCAGCATGTAGAACAAGGCAACGATCGGTCGTGAGAGGCTGGCAACCATGTTGGCGTACACGCTGCCGTACACATAGTCAGGATTCGCATATCCAAATGTCAGGTCGGCAAGGTGATAGATGAGAAATAGCGCAACAATCGTTCCGCTGTATCGCATCGTGCGGGCTGCGTACGTCGCCTCGTTGTAGACGCGCTTGTGCTCGTAACGCGGTTTGCCTCTGCTACGGGCGTTCCGTCTCGTGAGCACAACAGATGACCAGATGTGCAGCGTGAACATCGATGCGAGCCCGATCCGGAACAGCAGCAGCACCGCACCTCTCGGTACGAGGTGACCGCCGAGTTCCCTGAGTGCCTCGGAGTAGAGATCAATCTGGTACTGCCCGGTGGCTGGGTCGACACCTGCGAATATCTTGAGGTTGCCGGCCATGTGGACGAATATGTATCCGAGCAGCCCGATGCCGGTAATCGCCATGATCCATTTGAGACCGATGGACGATGTGAAGAAGCCGCCGAGCCACTGGCGCCATCCCTGGCGGCTGTCGACCGATGCCCTTGTTGAAGCGGTCACTGAACGTCCTGGTAGTAGGTACTCAATTATCCCCCTGTTCGCGTTCCTACAGAACGAACCATGGGGGAGAGGGAGCGAAGCCGTCAGCCTTCAGCCGTCAGTTTTTATTGCGCACGCGCAGGGGCTGTTGCTGACTGCTGAAGCTGATGGCTGACCGCGTAAAGGCCAAGAAATCCATCGTACTTCCCACTACCTACTAGGAAGTTCGTGGCAGTTACTTCCTATTTCCACTTGACAGGCGCGCGCGGGCTTACTTGAATGACAGTAGTGTAATTACATTCATGTAGGAGTCGATGTGTTCGAGGATCTGATCGAGGCGCTTCAGGCCGATGGTGCCGACATGGCCTGGCAAGATTTCGCGAATTGTCGGGGTGCTGACCCCGACCTCTTCTTCCCCGAACGGGGGGCATCGACTCGCACTGCAAAAGGAATATGTCGCGAATGTTCGGTGCGCTCGGAGTGTCTGGAGTTTGCGATTTCGTCAAGCGAGAAGTTCGGCATTTGGGGTGCGCTGTCTGAGAGGGAGCGTCGCAAGATTCGTAAGGAACGAAGGATCGCTGCTGAAGCGCGAATGGTCGGGTAATTCCCTGAGCACAAGCGAAGAACCGACGGGTTCCTCTCCCTATACACTGCGCACAAAGCCCTGAAGGAGACTCAAGTGGTCGCGTTAGCCATAGTCGTGGTCGTTGTATTGATTGCCCTCGTAGGAATCGTCTTCTCCTTGATGCGTTCCTCGAGAGATCGGGTGGTCGGCACACCAGTATCAGCTTCTCTCTTTCCAACCCGCCCACTTCCTGAGGTCCAAGAATTCCATGTGAAGGGTGACACTGCGTCTGTGCAGTTCTCGGTCCCGCTGGGAGCGTCGGGGGCGAGCGAGCAGCTCACGGCTTTGCTCTCAGCCGCAGCTGTGGAGCATGTGCGTGGACTCGTGCGAGATGGTCTACCTCTCGAAGAGGTCAAGCACATCACCGTCCTTGCGATGTCCTCAGGCGACCCGCAAGTGGTTGTCACTGTTCATCTTCCGAGTGTTGGAGTGTTGCCAGACGTCAACATGGCGGTTCTCTCCGAAGCGTCGGGCGATCCGATAGCAGCCGTCCAGAAGACTGTTGCTGACTCGGAGGTTGCGACTGGTACCAGCGGCTCGACGGCGCTTGAGGCGTTGAGTGAATTCGTGGTCTTGTCAGACGAGACCGAGGCTCACCTTCGCTCCGCCGGAGTCGACCCGGACTCAATGAGCCTCAGCGACCTGGTGCTGGGACTACTTCGCTCAGCGGGCTATCACGTTGGGTCCTCGGCATCGAACCTCTCCACGTCGCTCGCGGGCAGAGGCGAGGTGTACGACATAACCAACAACGGTCGGAAGAACGTTCTTGCAATACTTCCTCACGTCGATGGATCTCACCCGGAGCTTGACGACTCGGTGCTCGCGCTGCTCGCAGTCGAGGTTGCGCAGTCGAACCCTGCTCAGGCAATTCTCGTTACGGACAAGTACAGCCCGTATTCGATGTACGAACGAGAGAAACGCGAGAAACGTTGCGTCTTTGTTACCAGGGAGAGACTCCAAGCATTTGTCGATTCGTTCGACACGATATAGCGTCTGCAACTTGGGTCCTCAAGTATACTGATACGAGGAAAGGACATCAGGATGTTTGCATTCATCAGGAACCTCGGCACACCCGAGTTACTCATCATCCTTGTTGTGGTGCTTCTGCTGTTTGGGGCCAAGAAACTGCCAGACCTTGCTCGCTCCCTTGGCCAATCCGCCAAAGAATTTCGTGAGGGCATTGGAAGCGATTCATCTGATTCTGATGAAGATGCTGAGGACGAGGACGAGGCAGCGTCCGATGTCGAGGTCGCAGAGAGTGGCGACGCCGGTGATGGACCCGACACCGGGGAAACCTCCGCCTAGCGGGTTGCGTTCTTCCCAAATGCGCGGAACTTGCGAGGGTATTCGTGCGTTGAGGCCTATGAGATGGGGAACATGGCTGATCCTTCAATTCTGACCTGGGAGGATGTTGCGCACCGCTACGGTCGCAAGATCTATACGTTCGCGTACCGTCTGACTGGTAACCCGGACGATGCTGCAGATCTTGTGCAGGAGGTACTGCTCAAGGTGCGGAAGGGCCTTGCGTCCTACACTCCCGGCACCTTCGAGGGATGGCTGTGGCGCATCACTCGCAATACGTTCCTTGATGGTGTGCGCAAGAAACAACGGCGCCCCACATCTCCACTGCCCGATGGCGATCGCTCACTTGTCGGCGCGTCACCATCTCCCGACGAGGTCCTTGCCTCGGTCCGCCTGTCAGACGATGTTCAGGCAGCACTGCTGAAACTTCCATACGACTTCCGTGAGGCAGTCGTGTTGTGTGATGTCGTTGGACTCACATACGAAGAAATTTCTGACGCTGCCGACGTACCCGTTGGAACAGTTCGATCGAGAATCCACCGTGGCCGAACAATGCTCAGGGGGTTGCTGACATGGCCGGTCTGAACGGTTCCAACGAGCGACTCACGATGCTGCTGTCGAGTTATCTCGATGGCGGTCTCAGCCATAGCGAGCTTGACGAAGTCGTATCTTCACTTGAACACGATGAGGACGTCGTGGCCCAGTTCCGTGAATTGAAGGAAGTGCGTAGTGCCCTGCGGGCGCTGCCGATGCTTGACCTACCTCTATTTCTTGTCCCTGGCGAGCACCCTATCGAACAGCTCTCGGCGTATCTCGACGGTGAGCTGATCACGGAGGAACTTCCCATCCTGTCCACACATCTCGACACCTGCGTCGAATGTCGTCGTGAACTTGCTGAGTTGGATCGGGCACGAACCGCAGTGCGCGCGCTGCCGGGTGTGGAACCGCCTTCGTTCCTTGACCTGCATCGACCAAAAGTTGAAGATCAGAAACGGTCGAAGCGTGCGGTGATTGCAGCGATGGCTGGCGTTGCAGCAGTGACAGTCGCATTCGTGGTAGCTCCGTTTTCGAGTAGCCAAGAACCAACCGCTGTGAGCATCTCGGATCTACAGGCCCGCCACGCCGCAGTTTCCTCTGTGCCATCAAGCGGCACAGCCGTACAGATATCGAACGCACCATGAGGCTGCCACAACGGTCCTTCATTCTTGCTGCACTCACAGCACTTGCCATGGGTGTTTTCCCCGGTGTTTCCGGAGCCGGTGAGCTCGACGACGTGCTTGCAGATGCTCGAACCTCGACGTACTCAGCATCACGGCTCGTCGTTTCCCTATGGGGAGGCCAAACCCAGGTGTCGCGACAATTCGTTGAACACGCTGACGATATGGAGATTGTTCGTACCGATTCGAGCTGGTCGATGACCGGATATGGCAAGGCCGTCTCGATGGGCGACGAGCCTTCAGGCATTGCCTTCCTGTCGCACCAACCAAATGTTCTGGCCTCTCGATACACGGTTGTTGAGCGAGGAGCGGTGCGGCACATGTCGAGACCCGGCAGGGTGGTCGACATCATGGAGGGCGATGTGCTGAGAGCTTCACTTCTCATTGACAAACGTTCAGGTGCACTGCTGATCCAGGATCTCTTCTCGTCTGACGGCAGTCTCTACCGTCGCACGACACTCACGGATTTCCGTGCGTATCGCACGTACCAGGCGCCGATGGACCCGACCGAGGTCTCAGCTGAAATAGTGATGCCGGAACACGCGTATCTGCTGCCCGTGAATGTGGCCGGGTATGCACGTGCTGGCACGTTCGCCGCTCCCGGAGGCTCGGAGCATGGTTATTACACGGATGGACTCTTCAGGTTCTCTCTCTTCATACTTGACGGGAACACGGTCGTGACCGGTCTTGAAGAGCCGATGGCGTTCGTTGTCGAATCTGGTGTGTACCAGATGGTGCCTACAGCTCAAGCGGTCCGGATCCACTGGTCGAATGGATCCAACACCTTCGTTCTTGTCGGCGACCTTCCGCCGGATCATCTCGCCAACGTGTTGAACGAACTGCCGTCACCGGCCACACCAAACATCATTGCGCGCTGGCTGAAGCGTTTCTTCGGCTGAGTTAGCGCAGTTCTCGCCTTGCAATAACCATCTTGTGCACTTCGTCCGGTCCGTCCGCGATTTGCAGCGTGCGCATGTTGGCCCACATGGATGCAAGGGGAGTGTCGTCGCTGACACCCATGCCTCCGTGCACCTGGATCGCCCTGTCAATCACCCACAACGCCGTTCGAGGCGCAACGACCTTGATGGCGGAGACTTCTTGGCGTGCGGCCTTGTTGCCCTGCGTGTCAATGAGCCATGCAGTTCGGAGTACCAGAAGCCTTGTCTGGTCGATCATGAGGCGCGATTCAGCAATCCAATCCTGCACGACGCCCTTGTCGGCAATAGTTGTGCCAAACGCCGTTCGTGTTTTGGCCCGTTCGACCATCATTTTCAATGCTCGCTCGGCCTGTCCGATCGCTCTCATCGCGTGGTGAATGCGACCGGGGCCGAGACGGGCCTGCGCGATCATGTATCCCTGGCCGGGACCCGCAATCATGTTCGTCGCCGGGACCCGAACATCGTGGTACACGACCTCTGCGTGCCCACCCCTGTGGTGATATCCGAAGACAGGGAGGTCTCGTACGATCTCAACACCGTCCGTATCCATTGGAACGAGGATCATCGAGAAGCGTTCCTTGGGCGGCGCTGCTGGGTCCGTGACACCCATGAAGATGGACACCTTCGAGTCGTTCGATATTGCGCCGGTTGACCACCACTTCGTGCCAGAGATGATGTAGTCGTCTCCGTCACGCACGACGGACGCTTCAAGGTTGCGGGGATCGGACGATGCCACAGCCGGTTCCGTCATCCCGAAGTTCGAGCGGATTTCGCCTTCGAGAAGCGGTAGGAGCCAACGTTCCTTCTGCTCAGGCGTGCCAAACATGTGAAGCACCTCCATGTTTCCCGTGTCGGGTGCCGAACAGTTGGTTGCCTCAGGAGCTAACTCGATGACGTGCCCCATAATCTCCGCAAGTGGTGCATACTCCGAGTTCGTCAGACCCGCCCCGTACTCGTCGTCTGGCAGGAACAAGTTCCAGAGCCCCTGTTTCCGTGCCGCCACCTTGAGCCCAACCATCTCAGGCGGTGCTTCCGCCGGGTTATACGACCCAGCGTCCCTTGTCTTTTTCACCGAACGCTCAGCCGGATAGATGTACTCGTCCATGAATGCCAAAAGCTGTTCCTGGTACTGCATCGAGCGTTCCGAGTGCGAAAAGTCCATGCATCCCACCTTAGGACGCTCGCGGATGGAAGAGGATGGGAAGACGGGAGGGTCGGAGGACAGGAGGACAGCGAGACAGGAAGAAGTTGCGGATGATGGGATCAAGGGGTTGTAGCGGGGAGAGCGTGGAGGTATAGATGTCATGTGAACGACTTCAGGCGTCCTCGCATCTATGAAATGGCGATCGAGGTTGCCTTCGAGACGCATCGGCTGACCAAACGGCTGCCGTCGGGTGAATAGTGGTGTCTCCGAACCCAGACGAATCCCAGTGCGGTCTCCATCGCCTCGAACATTGTTGGAGGTGCTGGCCGCGGCGATGACCGAGACTTAGCTCCATTCCTTCGAATCATTCGCGGTTTCGCCAGCGAGTTGGCAGCCCAGACTGACCTCATCGTACGTCTCAGCTACTTCAGCGAGCAGGATGTCATGAGTCTTGGCGAGGGCACCGGGCGCATCATCAAGGCGATTACGACTCTTGAACGCCGAGTCAGACACATCTGGAGCCAACCCCACCACCCGAAGTTTCCCACGTCCGCCGCAAACCTTCGCCTAACGTCTTGCGGTCCTCGGTCAATCTCCGGCGTTCCCAGATCTTTCGACCGTCACAAACCCGCGCAAACCCCTCCTACCTGTCTTCCTTCGCCTCGTCATACGAGTCGAGGCGGTCAAGGGGTTGGACGAGGGCAGTCAGGACGTTCATGACATGGGCTGTTGTCCGTTTGAGGAAACGAAAGTAGAGGGCGTGGGCGACCGCGTCGGATACCTCGCCTTTTGATTTGTAGGCCGCGCGCACCTGCATGTCGTACTCGTCGAGGAATGCATCGGCTTTTCCAAGGAGACGTTGGGCCGCTGGTGCGTCTTTTGCTTCGAAGACATCGGCAGCATCCACGATGAGATTGCTCACCTTGTTTCGATAGCGTTCGAGTTCGTCGCAGTCCGGTGCCTCAGAGAAGTTGGCTCCAAATTTCACGAGGTCGTACAGGTTCTTCGAATAGTCGCCGATTCGCTCGGCATCCTTGACGATCGAAGCGTATTGGAGGACCAGTGGCAGCTCCGTTGGGCCGACCGCGGCGTGGATCAGGAGAGATCTTCGTACATCCTTCTGGGCTTCGTTGATGCCCATGTCGGTCGACCTGACCTCCCTCTTTGTCGCTTTCGACGTTCCCCCGCCAAAGAGCGCATCGGTAGCGGTGGTGAACACGTCGTTGCCGTCGCGTAACATCTGGACGATGGTCGCCTCGACCGCATCAAGTTCGTTGCTAGCACCGGCTTTGAAGAATTCCATTACCACAGCGGGCCTCCAAGTCTCAGACCATTACGTCAGAATAACGATACCCGCGAGTGGTATCACGATGAATACGATCACGGTGTAGGCCACGGCAACCCAGCGTCTCTGGACGGCGACACCCGCGAGTTTCTCGGCGAGCGTAACCGGCACGTACCGAATCTTCGTCCACGGATAGAGGATCAGGATTGCGGTGACATTGAAGAGCACGTGAACAAGCGCGATTGTCATGCCAGACACGGCACCGGTTGCGAGCGCCGCGATAATCGCGGTAACGGTCGTGCCGATATTTGCGCCGAGTGTGATTGGGTATGCGTTGCGCACCAGAAGAATCCCCGACGCAACGATGGGCACGAGGATCGAAGTCGTGATGCTCGACGACTGCACCGCAACCGTGATGATGATACCTACCGCAATGCCAACAAGCCCGCTGCGTGCAAGCGCTGCGTTGACGGATCTCTCGAGTCGTGCGGCAATGAGTACTCGCATATTCTTGGTGACGAACGCGAGGGAGAAGAAGATGATCGATATTCCCACAACGATGAAGGTCACGCCGAGGGCTGTGCCCGGGTCGACTATCCGCTCGATTACCTGCTGGACGAGGGACGCACCCCACTTGACTGCACCCTTGATTGGCGAGTCGAACGTCGCATCCGACCCGCCAGGTAGCAGCTCGGCGAGCCACGCCGCCGTGCTCTGCAGAAATCCAGTTGCGAGTTCGAGAGGGAGGAGTATCGCAACCGCTATGAGATTGAAGAAGTCGTGCATCGTTGCTGCACTGAACGCAAGACGAAACTCCTCGGTCTTCCGTGCGTGGGCAAGTGACACGATGGTGTTCGTGACGGATGTGCCGATGTTTGCGCCCATAATCATCGGCACTGCTACCTCAATGGGGAGCACGCCGGTCGCTACAAGCCCCACAATGGTTGCAGTTGTTACCGAGGACGACTGTACAAGCACCGTTGCGAGGATGCCGACGAAGAGGGCGGCGAGTGGATTGGTGATGCCTTCGAAAAGCCCGCCGGCGGTATCGCTTCCGAGGCCCTTGACGCCAGATTCGAGCAGCTTGATTCCAACAAGGAACAGGTACAGCAGCCCAACAACGAGAGCCGCTCTCGCCACGGTCGGAATGGACCGCTTCGGCGAGTCAACTATCGGTGACGCGTTGTATAGCGTTTCTGGGGGACTCATGCGCGTAAAAAAACCGATCGATTCGGGAAGATGATAGTGCCGCTATACGATGGGGCACTGGTGCGCTGGTGGTTTCTGAGCCCCCGTTAGATCGCAGCGAGAGCCTTGCCGTATAGCTCGTACTCGCGTGGAGTGCCAAGGGAATCCGTCGAAACGACATCCCTGACGACGCCCTCGGCGTCGAGCACGTACGTCACCCTGTTGGCGCAACCCAGAGCGTCATTGAATGCACCGTACGCTTTGGCAACTTCGCCGTGTGGCCAGTAGTCCGCAAGCACAGGGAACTCGAAGCCATTCTCCTCCGCCCATTTTGCGTTCGTAGGAATTGCGTGAACGGTGATGATGACAACTTTTGCATCGACGTTGTCCATGCCACCGAGGCCGTCACGAAGCTGACAGCCCTCGTTGTCACAGATTCCCGTGAACGGGAACGGGATGAACACAACAAGCGTGTTGTGGCCCTTGAAGTCGGACAGCGATATCTCGTTCTTGTCCTGGTCCCGAAGCGTAAAGTTCGGCGCCTGTGTCCCAATAGCCAGTGTCATCATCTCTCCTGTGATAGCCAACTCCAAGTCTACGCCACCCCAGAGGTCGTCCTTCCTTCAGCACGGTTTCCATATGGAAGCCACTGGTCCCCCCCTTGCTCGAAGACTCGCTCGTCCCCACTAAATGCGGGACAAGCATGCACGAAGCGTTGAGTGGAAGAGTCTTCCGGTCGTGCTTCGTCCTACGTCCTAATTCTCAGATGGTTTTCCGATCTGACGTCTAACGTCTTCGCCCTACAAACTTGTCTCGTCCAATAGGACCCGCGCGTTCCACCCAATCGGATCGGTCAGTTCCGAGAGCGTCGGCATATTCTCCGGAGCTTCCCAGACTCGATTGAGGGCATCGTCGCCCCAACGTTCGGCAACCTCGTCGCAGAACGTCTCGCCGTCCGCGGCACGCGCCCGATCGAGCTTGAGTCCAGCGAACTGTTGGAGGAACTGTTCGGTCTTGTCCGGCTCAGTCCGTCTGAGGTTGTACGCAGCCTCGATGCGGTCGATGTTGGGCAACAATTCGCTGCCCGCCATTCTGACAACTCTGTCCGCGTAGCCCTCAATGAAGGCTGTGAACGCTTGCACATCGGCAAGCCGATCAGCATCAGCCGATGCTTGGATCAGTCCTGTCGCATCCTCGGATTCTCCGAGCATCCTTTGGAGCTCCATTGGGTCGGCCATCCCTGTGAGCTTGCCCATGAGGTCTGATGTGTCGATCTCGACCGTGTCGTAGAACGCCGTGATGAGCTCAACGAATCTCCCGCGAACCCACTCCACCGCCATGATTCGATGAAACGCGACCTCGTGGAGGGCGCCCCATAGACGGATTTGTCTGTGGTCGATTCCGTGGTCGATCGCAAAGTCGTCGAGGTTTGGCACAATCACGTACGGCCTGTCGTGATCCATTGCGGGGATGCCGGTGTCGAACTGTCCAAGCGCACGGTGCGCCATAAACCCCACCATCGTCCCTGCCTGCATGCCGATGAGCGCGGGTCCGAGAGGCGCAAGCATCGCGCCCATGTCGCCAAGGTCCGGCATGCCGTCGATGTTCGTGAGACCCGAAAGTTTTTCCCCGAGGGGTTCAACAAGAATGCGGAACGACTGCTGGTTTTCAGCTGCCCACGTTGCGCGATCAGTCGGGTTCAACTCACCTGGTTCGGGTGACGGCAGCTGCGTCACCGCGGAGATTCTTACCTCTGCGACATGAGCGAGTTCTCGATACTCCTCTGCAACGGTCGGATCAATTGGCTGGGGCTGACCGGCAAGACTTTTCGTTACCTCACGGGCGAGGTTCCAGTTGACGGGTCCAGACGATTGCAGCATCTTGAAGAGTTGTTCAAAGAGACCTTCGTCTTCCATGCCAAACATGTGTCCTCAACCTTGTAGATTTGCGGGCCGCCGTCCCATCACAACTGTGATCGTCAGCTCGTCGCCATCTCTGTCCACAGTGAAATCTACCTCATCGCCGACTCGGTAGAGACGAACCGCAAGAATCAGGCCGGTCTGGTCGACGATCTCTTTGCCGCCGATTCCGATGACGATGTCATCGACTCTGAGGCCAGCGAGTGCCGCAGCCGAATCAGTTCCCTCAATCGACACGATGTTTGCCCCTGCAGGGACCCTCGCATCGTCGTCCGCTGTTGCGATGTATGTTCCGATCTGGACACCGAGAAACGGATGTTCAACGTCGCCTGTCTCGATAATCTCCTTCGAGATTCGGTCGACAAGTTCAATCGGGATCGCGTATCCGATTCCTTCGGGTCCCGCCTGTGAGACACCAATCGCACTGGTGATGCCAATCAGCTTCCCCTCTGCGTCGAAGAGGCCGCCACCTGAGGAGCCGCTGTTGATTGCAGCGTCGGTTTGCAGCATGCCGTGGAGAAAGTCGTCGTTTCCAAAGTCGACCCTCCGGTTGAACGCGGAGATGATTCCGACGCTGACAGATGCGCCGCCGTCCTGGCCGAGTGGGTTGCCAATCGCGACCGTCGGGTCACCGACCCGCATGTTGTCTGTCGATCCGAATTCAACGGGAATGAGTGCGTCCGCGCTGATCTTGAGTACCGCGAGGTCTGTGAGCTCGTCACTGCCAACGAGCGTTGCCTCGTACTCTCGCCCGTCCTGGAACAACACGAAGTAGGTGTCGGCGTTCTCAATGACGTGGTGGTTTGTTATCAGGTAGCCATCAGAGGAGATCACGACACCAGATCCTGATCCGATGCCTTCTAGCGGCAGGCTGGTGTCCTCTGGTTGGTCGTATACGTTGATGGTCACGACGGAGGGCAGAGCCTTCAACGCAACGGCCGTCGGGTTGAGGGACGAACCGATATCGTTGATGATTTGGGGAGCGACGACCTCGACCGGTTGCACAGCCTGCTCGGTGTTTACTGGGGTGGTGTCCTGCGTAACGATAGGTGGGTCGTCGAATGCGCCCGTCGCCGAGAGCAGACCGACCGTGAGAATGGCCCCGATGATGCCCGCCACGGCGGAACCAACGAGGAACAACCCTGTGCGCGATCGCCCGTTTCGCTGCTGGTTCTGTGGGGACGCGCTGGGTTGATTCACGGACGTGCTCTGCGTCGGAGTTGGATCGTCATAGACGAACGGAACGGTGACTGGCTGGCTGAAGTCAACCGAGGGCGCGGCGAATTCGGAGGTGATTTCGGTTGTGGTTGCCCGGCCTTTCGGATGTTCGGGCTCGGTGTACAAAACACCATCATCGGGGCGGTCGCTTTCGACCGTGTATACCTGCTCCGCAGGCGGATAGGTGTCTGGCTCGTCATCAATTGCTGAATCCACATTCGCGGAATCTGCGCGGTGGATGGTCGCGTCTGAGGGGCTCGCATGTGAAGACTTCGCGTCGTGCGTATTGGCGTCATTCGGGTTCATTCTCATTGCAACGCCCTCATGTTCCGCTTCGTTCCGAGAAGGTTGATCGGATGCGGATGTGTCCAATGGGGTTTGGTCGCCGGTATCGTCGTGCATGAAGGTGATTGTATGAACGAAGAATCTGTAGCCCCACGTATTCGTGTCCGTGTTGATGTGACTGGCGAAGCCATCAGCGTTGCCGCTGTTGCTTCATTTGTTGAGGATCCGGCGGCTGGTGCCTCTGTTGTCTTCACCGGAACAGTTCGCAATCACTCCCCAGGGCGCGAGGCCGTGAGTCGTCTTGAGTACGAGGCGTACGGAGAATTCGCCATCAGAACTATCGAGACCATCATCGAAGAGGCCGAGAGCAGGTGGGAGATTCTGAGAGTCGCAGCCGTACATCGGGTCGGTTCTCTAGATGTCGGTGAACCCGCGGTGTGTGTGGCGGTGTCGAGTGCCCACAGGGCACACAGTTTCGAGGCGTGTAGATACATCATCGACGAGCTCAAGTCCCGTGTTCCAATTTGGAAGAAGGAGCATTGGCCCGGCGGCGCAGAGTGGGTCGCCGAAGGTACGACCGACGTCACCACCCCCTAGACCGGTCCCCGTACCCTGGGTAGCAGGACCGGTGGGGTGTTAGGAGGGGGTGAGTTGTTTGCCAACTACCATCTCGGCGGCTTCGCGGACACCGGGGTTTCTGTCGAGCGCGGCTCGACGGATCGCAGGCTCGACACTCTCGTCGTCGAATACGGTGATTGCGGCAATGGCCCTGCGACGCACCTGAGGCGGTCCCGATGACACAAACTCGATCAGCGCGTCCAGGGCCGAATCGTCGCCGACGGCTCCGAGCGCAGCGACGGCAGCCTCCTTGACCGTTCTGTCTGAGTCGTTTCGACCAGCGTCAATCAACCACTCGATGGCCCCGGCGTTGCCGACCTCGCCGAGAGCGGTGGCGACCGCTTCGCGTACCTTTGCTTCCTCATCAGTCGAGGCAACGATCAGAGCGTCGAGCGAACGATTGCCGCAGCCCCCGAGTTTTTCCGCCGCCGCAGCTCGTACCGAGGCTTCGCGGTCAGCCAGCAACGTCAAGAGGGTTTCAAAGTGTTGACTACATGCCTCGGCGTCAAGTGCCGTTGTTGCCATTCGGCGGAGCACAGGATCGTCGTGATCCAGGAACATTCCTGGCGAATCCACAAGCGCAACCAGCTCGGCGCGCTCAGCCACAGGAACAGGAGTCGGGCGGCACGGTCACTCGACCCTTTCAAGCGCGAGCGCTATGCCCTGGCCGACGCCGA
>SMXV01000130.1 GCA_004356175.1 Acidobacteriota bacterium | reverse complement strand
GGGATCCATAATCGACTCGTCGCCAAGGGTCTCGTGCGGCAGCTGTTTACTTCAGATGAGGTGTTGCACGCCTCGACCAACCCGCCTGAGAATACGCGAGCATGGTTCCGTGGCCAGTGCCTGTCACGCTACCCGGGATCGGTAGTGGCTGCCAACTGGGATTCACTCCTTTTCGATATTGGGAAAACGACCCTCGTCCGCGTCCCTATGATGAATCCATTGCGAGGTACCAGGAGTCTGACAGAAGGACTCCTGGATGACAGCAAGGACGCTGCCGCCCTCATCGACAATCTCGGAGCTGAAGATGACCGAACGTGAGCAACGATCAAGACACCAGGAAGACCGTCGCTCGGATGAGCAAGGCACCCCAACCTCTCGCGGGGAGGACGTTGCCGACAAGATTGATGGCCTGCTCGACGAAATCGACTCAGTACTAGAGGAGAATGCCGAAGAGTTCGTCAAGAACTATGTGCAGAAGGGTGGAGAGTGAATTCTCACAACCTCGGGACAGGACCCCTCAGACTGGGGGAGACGGCCGAAGGGAGTTCGTTTACATCCGTACTTGAGAACCGAGGCATCGCCCCAAGCTGGCGGGTTGAAGGTGTATCGACTGAGGGAATTCCGGAGGCAACGACGATTCTCGCAATCACCTGGGCTGACGGCGTCCTCATGGCAGGCGACCGAAGGGCAACGGCGGGAAACATCATTGCACACCGGAGAGTACGCAAAGTGTACCCAGCCGACGAATACTCCGCCGTTGCAATCTCGGGCACGGCAGGTATGGCGGTCGAGATGATCAAACTGTTCCAAACGGAGCTTGAGCACTACGAGAAGATCGAAGGCGTCAGACTCAGCCTTGAGGGCAAGGCGAACTATCTCGCTCGCATGGTTCGAGCCAACCTGACACTCGCATTCCAAGGTCTGGTCGTCGTTCCCCTCTTCTGCGGCTTCGACGAGACAGACAGCACTGGCCATCTTTACTCATTCGACGTGGTCGGCGGACGATACGACGAGCTCAGCTACGCGACAACGGGATCGGGCGGAAGCGAGGCGCGGTCGTTTCTGAAGGCCGCATGGCAGCCAAATATCGACCGGAACACCGCACTATCGATTGCCGTCGAAGCCCTTGTCTCTGCCGCAGAGGAGGACTCAGCGACCGGCGGTCCCGACCTCAGGCGGAAGATCTATCCAAACATTCTTACGGTGACCGCAGACGGAGTGTCCGAGGTCTCCGATGAAGAGCTTTCGGAAGTATCAGCCCGAGTGCTTGAAGGCCGACCATGACCACTCCGTTCTACGTTCCGCCAGAGCAGCTTGTCAAGGACAGAGCTGACTTCGCGAAGAAGGGAGTCAGCCGGGGGAGACCCATCGTCGTTATGGTGTTGGATGTTGGGATTCTTCTCATCGGCGAAAATTCGTCCCCATCTCTTCGCAAGATCGGTGAGGTGTACGACAGAATAGCGTTTGCCGGTGTTGGCCGTTTCAACGAGTTCGAAATACTCAGGGTCGCAGGCATACGGTTCGCGGATCTCAAGGGTTATTCATATTCACGTGGCGATGTCACAGGGAAAGGCCTTGCGAACGCGTACAGCCAGACACTGGGACAGATCTTCAGCCATGAGGTCAAACCGTACGAGGTCGACATCCTGGTGGCAGAGCTCGGTACGGACATCGCGTCCGACAAGTTGTTCCGAGTGCAGTTCGATGGAACACTGCGCGACGCCCAGTCGTTCGCGGTGCTCGGCGCTGGCGAGGAATCAATAAGCGAAACGTTGCGTGAAACACTGCGATCAGACATGTCGGTGACTGAAGCAGCCCAACTGGCAATCACGACGATCACAGAAGCTGAGGGCCACGACATAGACGCATCCGCTTGGGAGACTGGATTCCTCGATCGGTCAATGACTCGGCGAACTTTCACACGGCTGACCGCTGACCAGTTGGGTCTCACCGCTGACTCGTAGGGCGATGTGCCGCATGGCCGATCTAGGCGCAAGTGGCCTCCAGAATTCGTTCCTGTTGTAGCCTAAACGCATGGATCGACGGATCTTCGGAATCGAGAACGAATACGGCGTCACCTGCGTACTGCGCGGCCAGCGACGCCTGTCACCTGACGAAGTCGCTCGTTACCTCTTTCGAAGGGTTGTCTCGTGGGGAAGATCGTCCAACGTATTCCTTGAAAACGGCTCACGCCTGTACCTTGATGTTGGGAGCCATCCCGAATACGCGACTCCCGAATGTGACAGCATTTACGACGTTGTCGCTCACGACAAGGCAGGGGAACGGATTCTTGAAGGACTCGTCGCTTCGGCAGAGACTCGTCTCGCCGAAGAAGGAATCAGAGGCGATATCTATCTCTATCGCAACAACACTGACTCGGCCGGAAACTCTTACGGTTGTCACGAGAACTACCTCGTTCCGAGGCAAGCCGACTTTCAGCGCACCATCGACACGCTCATTCCGTTTCTTGTTACCCGCCAGGTGTGGGCGGGGGCTGGCAAACTCCTCAATACCTCCCGAGGCACTATCTACTCTCTCGCCCAACGCTCCGAGCACATCTGGGAAGGCAGCTCATCTGCGACGACGAGATCCCGCCCTCTCATCAATACGCGCGACGAACCTCACGCAGACGCAGAGAAGTACCGCCGTCTGCACGTGATTGCTGGTGACTCGAACATGTCCGAGTACGCCACCTACGTCAAGATCGGTTCGATGGTTGTGCTCCTCCAGATGCTCGAGGACGAGGTCGTATTCCGCGACTTCACACTTGAGAACCCCATCAGGGCTATACGCGAGATCAGCCACGACGTCACCTGCCGCACGAAAGTCCGGCTTTCCAATGGCCGAGAGCTGTCAGCGCTCGACATTCAATGGGAGTATCTGGAACGGGTGCTGCGGTACGCACGCACCTCGGGCGTCAGCCCGGAGTCTGAACGCGCCATCTCAATGTGGGAACATCTTCTGACTGGGCTTGAGAAAGATCCGATGACGCTGCACCGTGAGGTCGACTGGGTCGCGAAGCTTCACCTGATGGAGCGATACTCGCTGAAACACAACCTCGAACTCTCCTCGCCACGCTTGGCACTTGTCGACCTCAACTACCACGACGTCAATCGGGAACGCGGCCTCTACTACAAGATGGAGAATGCTGGGCTCATAGATCGAGTAGTCACGGACGATTCGATTATCGAAGCAATGACCATACCTCCCGCAACCACAAGGGCCCGGCTTCGCGGTGAGTTCATCAGGGCTGCAAAGGCCGCTAACCGCGACTTTACGGTCGACTGGGTTCACCTCAAACTCAACGACCAATCGCAGAGGACAGTGCTGTGCAAAGATCCATTCAAGGCGTACGACGAACGTGTTGCTCGTCTCATCGAGACCTTGTGAAGGTTCTTCAACACACCGATCGACTGTAATACGCTGGACATATGCAGAAAGTCCTCGAGCGAGTTCTCAATCTCCTTGCCTTTCTGTTGACCGTAAATACACCCGCGACGGCCGAGGAGATCCGCTACACCGTCAAGGGGTACGACCAGTCGTCGGATGAGGCGTTCCGGCGAACATTCGAACGCGACAAGGATCTCCTGCGGTCGCTCGGTGTTCCCATCGAGCTACGGCACACCGACGCCTGGGAGGTTGAGGTCGGGTACTTAATCGCACCCAATCAGTACGCGATCCCTGATCCAGGCTTGACAGACGAGGAACGAACTGCACTCCTGCTCGCGGCCCAAGCCGTACGGTTTGGCGGCCAGTCGACAGAGGCGGCTGCCATTTTCAAACTCGGAGGAGCCTCACCTCAGTCGGCGGGGTCTCTGACAGCTGATCTTGGTCACGATCTCGGAATGCTAGGTGATCTGTTCGGTGCGCTGACCGATCGCAGGACTGTGTCGTTCACGTACACCTCGTCCCCTCGGGTTGCTGAGCCCTATGGACTCGGCCTCCGCTTCGGCAACTGGTATCTGCTCGCCCCGGAGACGGACCAACGCTCCACCGTCAAAGCGTTCCGGGTTGATCGCATGAGTAACGTGTCCGTCGGCGAGGTCGCCAAGGCATTCGCCCGGCCAACCTCATTCGATACAGGAGAGACGTTGTCATCCTTCTCGCTCGGCAACGAATCTGAGGCGACGACCGCACGGATCAGATTCGACATTGACATCGCTGACGTCGCGATAGCCCAGTCAACGAGTCCCAAGGAGCGCTCACGCGACGAACGCAGTGTCGTCGTTGACATATCAGTGTTCTCACCGGACCGTTTCGTGGCGTGGATGCTCGGGTTCGATGACAAGGCAGTCATCGAGTCGCCAAAAGAGCTGGTCGATCTTCTACTGGCTCGGTTGGGCAATTCACCGTGAGCTCCGACCGTACTGCGCTTCGTCTTTCCCGAATCCTCTCAGTCCTGCCATGGATCATCGAGCATGACGGATGCGAAATTCATGATCTCGTGGAGCGGTTCGACTACCGCGACCGAGCAGATCTCATCAAGGATCTTCACCTCGTGTTCGTAACCGGCCTCCCGGGGTACGGACCCGGTGAACTGATAGATGTGGACATCTCGGATGACGACGTCTCTGTAAGTGCCGCCGAGTACTTCTCACAAGCAGTCCGGCTAACTGCACCTGAAGCTCTTGGACTACTCGCTTCTGGGCTTACCTTCATTGAGTCCGGCCAAGCGCCGCCATCGTTGGTGTCGGCCGTGGAGAAGCTGACTTTGGCCGTCATACCTGACGCTGGCTCGACGGTGTCGTTCGATGTTCCAACCCCTCACTCTGTTGAAGAACTTCGAAGGTCCGTAGAATCCCACAGGGTCGTCCGCATTGTCTATGTCTCCATCTCGACCAATGAACGAACGGTCCGCGAGGTCGAGGGCCATTCGATCCATTTCAATCTCGGAAACTGGTACTTGGCGGGGTACTGTCGGCGAGCGGCGGCTGAGAGGGTATTTCGTATCGATCGGATCGCATCTTTCATCGAACTCGAGGAGGAGTTTCCCCCCCGTAAAACGGAACATCTTGGTGTTGTACGGTATAGGCCAGCAGTTTCAGACACCCACGTCAGCTTCACAACCGACCCGTCGTCGCGCTGGGTCTCGGAGTACTACCCCGTTGATGCTGAAGATCTCGAAAACGGCTCCCAACGAATCACGATGTCCGTATCTGACCCTCTCGTGGCAGCCAGGCTCCTGATACAGCTTGGAGACAATGCATCAGACATTGAGGGTTCTGTCGTCGTAACAGCGGTCGAAGACCTCAAACAAAGGATCCGAGACAGATACCGCGCGTGATCTGACACGGTGATCCCATGTAACTATGTTCCAAATAGTCCTTTACCAAACAGCGTTCGTGTCGATGTTGTATGCAAGCTGGTAACAGGAGAAGGAATGACAACCATCAGAACAACGTGCCAAGGTTGCGGAGACGTCGAGCTCTCAACAGCTGACATCGCACTTGAACTGACGGGAACTGGCGATGCCGGTTCGTACTATTTCTCCTGCCCCTATTGCGCCTCGATCCAAACCAGACCCGCAACTCGTCGTGTCGTGAGCATTCTGCTCGCAACCGGTGTCAGCTATGAAATCAGCGCCGCATCCTCGACTATCACCGAAGCGGAAATTGCTGGCTTCACGAACATGCTCAACGAAGATGACTGGTTCTCAAGGATCGCTCCAAGCGCCTAAAAGCACAGGCCTTCGACAACTGGCCCGCTCCTACCTGCCGACAACCAAGTAGCCCGCAGATGACGGTTGAAGTCGGGTAG
>SMXV01000129.1 GCA_004356175.1 Acidobacteriota bacterium | reverse complement strand
TCCCGCGACTCTGATCAACGTATTTATTAATGCACTGTTCGGATGGATCGTGTACTCGGGGGCTGTCTACGTGGTCAGCCACTACCTGCTGGAGGGATCCGGCAATTTCGCAATCTATCTGCGCACCTCTGGATTCGCGTATCCGACACTGCTGCTCGTGATCGTCACATGGAGAATTATTCCAGACGTCTATCTTGCGCTGTTGGCTGCTGGTGTCTGGTTCGTTGTCATCGTCGCGAACGGTCTGTCCTACGTCGTTGACCTGTCGATTCAGAAGGCGTTTGCGGCGGCGGTTGGTGGGCTTATCGTGATGGTGATTGCACAGTCGATTCTTGGGTCGCTCAGATTCTGACGCGTATGTTGACATATCGACTTGACTTTTCCTACAACGGTGCGCACTTCTACGGATACGCAAAACAGCCAGACCTTCGCACCATACAGGGTGAGATGGAACAGGCGCTTGCTCCCTATACCCAAGACGCAGCGACGGTCGTTGCGGGTCGGACAGACAAAGGTGTGCATGCGTCCCACCAGGTGATGTCGTTTCGATGTCCAGAGCTCGATACGGGACGGGTGCTTCGGTCGCTGAACGCTCAACTCGGTCCTGAGATCGTGCTGCGCAGTCTTGTTGACGTACCCGACGGGTTCCATGCCCGATTTGGCGCAGAGGGCAGGGCCTATAGGTACCGCATCAACAATGCGCCACATCCCGACCCGCTCGCGGCTGGCACGACGTGGACCTTCGACGAGCCTCTCAATGTCGCTGACATGAACGGGGCTGTCTCCCCCCTTGTCGGAAGTCACGATTTCGCGGCGTTCTGCCGCAGACAGGCAGACCTGTCCACCGAACGCAACGTGTTCTGGATCCAGTGGCAGCGCGACGGCGACCTCGTCGAGCTATCAATTGGCGCAAACTCATTCTGCCATCAGATGGTGAGATCCGTCGTTGGGGTCAGCGTGGAAGTTGGGCGGGGCCGAGTGAGATCCGAAACCGTTCGCGACACTTTGGCCGCAACGGAACGTCATCGAACGGCCGGTGCTGTGCCGCCGCACGGCCTCGTGCTCTCGGCCATTGCCTACGACGGCGAGACGTTGGCACGGCCCGGCTGGGTCTCTGACACCACGTAGTCGGATAGACCTTGGAGAATTTCCTTAATGTGTTCCGTGGATCGCGTCTCTACTGTGATATGAATCTTGACCGTTCCGAAGTCTCGATCTGTCCCCTCCCTGTGGTGGTCGACGCTGAGCACATTCCCTCCGAGTGAACCAACGGATTCGAGGACCTTGGCGAGTTGGCTTGGTTCATCGGGCACGCTCACCCAGAACGAAGCGAATCGTCCACGACTCTGTAGCCCGTGACGGACAAGACCGTCGAGCACAAGCAGGTCGATGTTACCTCCGGAGAGAACCGCAACGGTCCTGCCGCCCGCGTCAACAACTCCGTTGAGCAATGCTGCAAGGGTCACAGCGCCTGATGGCTCCACAAGATACTTCGAGCGCTCCAACAGCAGAGCAACCGCTTCCGTTGTTTGTTGATCGGTGACCGTCACGATGTCGTCGACGAACGACTCAATCATCTCGAAACACATGTCGGACGGACGAGAAACCGCAATTCCGTCAGCTACGGTCGGGAGCGGTGTGATCTCCTTCGGCATGCCGGACTTCCTCGCTTCAAGGTACGTCGGCACGGCAGAGCTCTGCACTCCCACAATGCGCACTGACGGGTTGAGGTGTTTCAGTGCGAGGGCGGAGCCGCTGATAAGGCCACCTCCCCCAATCGGAATCAGCACGGTCTCAACATCAGGGACCTGTTCGGCCAGCTCGATGCCAAGAGTGCCTTGTCCGGCAACGATACGTGGGTCGTCATATGGGTGGATGAGTGTTGATCCGCTCGACGCAGAAAATTCTATGGCGCTGTCTGTTGCCTCGGCGAGGTTCCTTCCCGCAAAGATCACCTCTGCCCCGTATGCCTTGGTCGCTTCGACCTTGGGAATGGCCGCTCCTTCTGGCATGAATACGGTCGCAGAGACACCCAGTTCTGCCGCGGCGAGGGCAACACCCTGAGCGTGATTCCCTGCGGAGGCTGCGACGACGCCCTGGTCGCGTTGTTCCTCATTGAGCAGCGTCAGGGCGTTCATTGCGCCGCGAATCTTGAACGATCCTGTGCGCTGAAGGTTCTCCGCTTTGAGCCATATGTCTGCATCGAGCATGCGCGAGAAGGAGTGCGAGGGCAGTGTTGGTGTGGTGAGCACAACCGATGCACCTGTCGACCTAGCGGCTTCGATGTCCTTGAAATCGATACTGTGTGGCACGAACCCTCCGGCGGCGAGTGTACCGCCGTGAGTTCGCACATTCAGTTGGGCATTACGGCACGGACCCGATACCATATGGTTTCGCTCCCGGTTCGGGAGTCGTTTCTTGACGCCCATTCACTCTGAGGCAGTTACCGTATGAAGGCACAGCTACAACGAACATTCTCGCCAAAACCTGGCGACATCAGCCGTTCATGGTTCGTCATCGACGCAGCCGACGCACCACTCGGTCGACTCTCGTCGCAGGTAGCGCAAATTCTTCGTGGCAAGGGTAAACCGACGTACGCCCCCCATGTTGATGGCGGTGACCATGTCATCATCGTCAACGCTGAGAAAGTGTATGTATCAGGCAACAAGGCAACAGACAAACTGTACTTCAGGCATTCGGGCTTTCCGGGTGGTTTGAGGGCTGAGTCATTCGAGAAGATTCTCAAGGACCATCCTGAGCGCATCATCGAGACGGCCGTGCGCGGCATGCTCCCCAAGAACCGTCTTGGACGTCAGATGTTTCGCAAGCTCAAGGTGCACACCGGTCCGGAGCATCCTCACCAGGCACAGAGCCCAGAAGTTCTTGAACTCACGTACCGAAAGGCCGCAAACTGATGGCAAAACCGAAGCCACTCGTCCAAACGACCGGCCGCCGAAAGACGTCCGTTGCGCGTGTCCGTATCTATGACGGCACCGGTGAGTACACACTCAACGGTCGCACCATGGACGACTACTTCACCGACCCGGAGCTCCGCCGCAGAGCACATGAGGCGTTCAAGATCACTGACCTCGAGGGCAGATACGACATCAATGCGACCCTTCATGGCGGCGGCACGACAGGACAAAGCGACGCGTTGCGTCTCGGTATCGCTCGTGCATTGATCATTCTCGATCCTGAGCTGCGCGGTGTCCTCAAGAAGGAAGGCATGCTCACTCGCGATGCCCGCAAGGTCGAGCGCAAGAAGTACGGGCTTCGCAAAGCACGCCGAGCACCGCAGTTCACCAAGCGTTAGCCTGATTCCGTCCCGACTGATCAACCACGGGGATAGATGAGAATGGGAACTGATCAACAGAGCCTCTTTGGAACCGATGGTGTACGCGGAGTCGCAAACTCTGACCTCACGCCCGACCTCGCATTCAACCTTGCCTGCGCGGCGGGGGAGAGTATCTCGGGCCACGTCGTAATTGGACGCGACACGAGACGTTCCGGCCCGATGTTGCTCTCAGCAGTCTCTGCGGGATTCAATTCCGTTGGCATAGATGTTGTCGACCTCGGCATCATCCCAACTGGTGCAGTGTCCCGACTGACACGAGATACCGCAGCGACATACGGCGTTGTCATATCCGCCTCTCACAACCCTCCGGAAGACAACGGAATCAAGTTCTTCGCACGCGACGGCGCAAAGATCAGCGCCGAGATCGAAAGAACTATCGAGCTCAGATATTTCGAAAATCGACCCTACAAACGTGCAATCGGAGCAAACATCGGTATTCAGACGGTGATGGCCGACGCTATCGACCGATATGTCAACAAGGTCAAAAAGACGGTCTCGTACTCCATGGCCGGGTTGGAGTTCGTGATTGACACGGCAAACGGATCAGCATTCATGGCTGCGCCACGATTGTTCGAAGCTGTTGGAGCGAGCATCGAGGTGATTGCCGATTCGCCGAGTGGCATGAACATCAATGATGGGGTCGGCGCGACTCATCCCGAGGCTGTCGCGAAAGCCGCAAAAGGCAAGATCGGTCTCTCGTTTGATGGCGACGCTGACCGGTTGATTGCTGTGGACGAGGACGGTCGGGTTGTTGATGGCGACGTCATCATGGCAATCTTTGCAAACTGGCAGCTTGAGCGGGGAAAGTTGGAGGGGAACACGGTTGTGGTGACGGTCATGTCGAACCTTGGATTCATCAAAGCGATGGAACGTCTCGGTATCGAGGTAATCATCACACCCGTTGGGGACCGCAACGTTGTCGAGGCGATGCGAAAATCGAAATCAGTTGTTGGTGGTGAACAGTCCGGGCACATCCTGTTGGAGGATCGTGCGACCGGTGACGGACTTCGCACTGCTCTGCGTCTCATGGAGGTCATTGCATCGACCGGCAAGGAGCTGCGGGAGTTGCGTACCGTCATGACAGAGCTTCCCCAGGTGCTCACAAATGTAAAAGTTGCCTCAAAGAACGGCTGGCAGGACAACGCGGCGATTTCGAAGGCAACGGCTGCCGCTGAGCGAGAGCTCGGAACCCGCGGCCGAATTCTCGTCCGCGCCTCAGGCACAGAGCCCCTCGTACGCGTCATGGTCGAAGCCCCCACAGCAAGCGAAGCCGAATCAATCGCCGCCACCGTCGCCGACACAGTCAAATCTGAACTCTCCTAACCCAGCTCCCCTTGTAGTCCGTCTCTGCAGTTCCGCATCGCCCGCGGTCCAACACCTATGGCGTTGCTTACGAGAATCCTTTGGATTATCGGGAACATCGATTGCAAGAAGCGTTCCTTGCGAGAAATCCTTCGGATCTCGGCGGCGCAGAACGATAGAGACGACCCGCGGACAGCCTCGATTTGCGGCGGCGACATTCTGTGCCAAGGCTTCTTTTCGTGCGTGCTGCACTACCCTGTGGCGCACAACACAAACTGACCCGGAGATGTTCTCTTCATAGCGCCAGCCCTCGCATTGCGAGGCGACGAGGAAGAGGGAGTATCGAAACGTTCGGCGGATGCCCTCTCGGCTGCTCACAGTCGTGACGAGCTGGAATAAAATTCAGGAGTGATCCTGGGAACAGAAACCGGCCCGATGTGAGTGGGGAAACCCAGTAATCCGCATCTCTGAGTCACCAGACAAAAGGGAGATCACGCGTGTGCGGGATTATGGGATACGTCGGGCCGCAGCAAGCTGGCCCCATTCTGATTGACGGCCTCAGACGGCTTGAGTATCGCGGCTACGACTCATCGGGCATTGCCGTTGGGAACGGCACGATCCGTGTGCAGAAAGCTGAAGGCAAGATCAAGAATCTTGAGGCGTTGCTCGCGGAGGACCCACCTACCGGATCCATAGGAATCGGCCACACACGCTGGGCAACACATGGAGCGCCAACGGATGCCAATGCGCACCCGCACGCCGACCCATCCGGCGAGTTCGTAGTCGTCCACAACGGGATCATCGAGAACTTTCAGGACATCAAGGACGAGCTTGCCGCCCTCGGTGCCGAGTTTGCGTCTGAGACAGATTCCGAACTTCTCGCTCACCTTGTCGCTCGAGAATACGACGGAGATCTCGCCGAAGCTGTCCGCAAGACGGTGGCGCTCTCGCAGGGCGCGTACGCAATGGTCGTGATGTCAACCCGGGAACCGGACACGATCATCGCAGTTCGCAAAATCAGCCCGCTCGTCATCGGACTCGGAGACGGTGAGACCTTCCTCGCCTCAGACATTCCGGCGATTCTTCACCACACCAGGGACTTCCTTGTAATCGAGGACGATGAGTTGGTCATCGTTACCGCGGATGGCGCAACGATCGAGACGATCAGCGGAGAACCCGTTGACCGGGAACCCATCCATATCGACTGGGACGCAGCGCAGTCCGAGAAGGGTGGATACGAACACTTCATGCTCAAGGAGATCAACGAGCAGCCAGACGTGATTACCGAAACATTGCGAGGAAGGCTGAACGCAGACGGAACCGTTGGACTCGAAGGACTCGAGTTCGATGACGACTACATCGCAGGTCTCGACAGGGTATGGATCACAGCATGTGGCACGGCATACAACGCCGGTCTGATTGGTCAGGAGATCTTTCGTCGTGTGCTGAGACTTCCGGCCAATGTCGAATACGCACATGAGCTGAGGGACGCGGACCCGATCATCGGACCCAAGGAACTGCTCATTGCGATCTCACAATCAGGTGAGACCGCCGACACGCTCGCGGCAGCACGAATCGCGCCTGACCATGGTGCTCGCATGCTGGCAATCACGAACGTTGTTGGTTCGACGCTCTCGCGATATGCGGATGACATTCTGTACACACGCGCTGGCCCCGAGATCTCGGTCGCCTCGACAAAGGCATACATGGCCATGTTGATTGCTCAGTATCTGCTCGCCCTGCGGATCGGTGCTGCGAGAGGAACCGTTGACGAGGCGCACGCCAGGGCCGTAGCGCTTGGATTGCATCAACTGCCTCGCGCAGTGCGAGAAGTGCTGAGTCGTGAGAGTGAAGTACTTGCAGCCGCCGAGCGGATTGTCGACGCGGACGATGTGTACTTCATCGGACGCGGGCTCGACTATGCCATTGCGCTTGAGGGCTCGCTAAAACTCAAGGAGCTGTCGTACCTGCATTCTGAGGCCATGCCAGCAGGCGAGTTGAAACATGGCACGCTTGCGTTGATAACCGACGGTGTTCCAGTGATCGTGCTTCTGACGCAGCGCCACGTGTACAACAAGACGATTTCTGCGGTCCAGGAGGTCAAAGCCCGCGGGGGAGAGATCCTTGCCGTTGCGTATGACACCGACACCGAGATAGAGAAGTACTCGGACACCGTGATGCGCATTCCTGACATGAACGACTTGCTCGCCCCTGTCGCCGCAGTTGTGCCGTTGCAACTTCTGGCATATCACGTTGCTCGGATGCGCGGACACGACATCGACCAGCCGAGGAACCTCGCCAAGAGCGTGACAGTGGAGTGAGTACCTCCGGACTTCGTCCCTCGCTGATAGAACGGCAGACGCCTCTCTGAGGTCGGATTGGTAAGGTGATCCACCGGGAGTAGCCCGACGGGTCCTAGACGTTGTCGGGGGCGTTGTCTGGTACGTCCTCGGATCTCAGATACGCGCTGATGTCCGGTTCTTTGTCGAGTGAGCGCATCACCATGAAACTGATCCACAGAACCATCCCTGCTGTGAAACCGAAACCGAGCACCGGACCAGCCATGAGCGAAAAGTCGTAGTCTCGCGGCTTGATGTCGAGCGTAACTCCCCCAGATGGGTGGAGGCTGCACGCGAAGAATCCTCCGTTTGCTGGTTGTAGTTCAAAACGTCTGATGGTGTTTGGCGGTACATACCAGTTGCCCAGGGAGTGCCCGACGGAGTCCCTGTTGTCAAGAACAAGTGTGTCGTCAGCGTAAAACCCCCAGGTGTTCGGGATCTCAAGAGGGTTCTTGCCCTGGGCGATCTCTTCTCCAGACCCCAGCGGAATTTCAAGAACATGCACCACAGGGTCGCGTGACCCGTTGGTGTAGATCAGTAGAGCCACTGAGGAGAGCACGAAGACCACTGCCATCGTCGCGATGATGAACCCAATCGCTTCTGCCCATTTGCGGCGCGTACTGTATGTCCTGTTACCTGTACTGGGTGTGTCCACAACCGAAAGATATCGGACCACGCCTCAGATTCGCCGGGCCATCTCGCGGCCGAAGATGTCTGTTTCCCGCTCGGTTGATGACGTCAACTACGGGGGATCCCGTCCAACAGATTCTCAAATTCATCCGATTGGTCCAGCGAGAGATCTTGATCGATTGGAGTCGGTCCATTTGGTTGCGGTGGCGACGCTGGCGCCAATACGGTTCAAAAACGGTGCAGATACACTGTCAGATAATGCGACGAATCCTTCTCCTGACGGTTGTTCTCAGCTTCTTTGCTTCCGCGTGTTCGGCGCCTGAGACGGCGAATCCACTGATTGGAATTCGTGCCTCGACCGACTCTGCAGTAGGAGATAATCGGCTTCTGTTTGCGGTTCACGAAATCAGTGGAGTACGTCGTGGAGGACCGGACGAAGCGGTTTCGGTCGTGGCGTCCCCTCTTGATTCTCCTGACGTAAAGTATGCCGCCGATGCCACATACGTACCGATTATCGACGGGGTCACCGGTCTGTACGTCGTACACATTCCATTCGACACTGCGGGAATATGGCAGATCGATTTCACGGTATCCACTGGCGAGGACACGGATTCCTTTCTCGTGGACATCAAGGAGCAGCCACTTTCTGTAGCAGTCGGTGAGATGGCCCCAGCTGTAGCGACTCCAACGCTCGCACAGTTCGCCATCAAGGATCTAACGACGGATCCGAACCCACTTCTGTCGATGTATCAGATGTCCCTTGATGTCGCGCTGACGAACGGGCAGAAGTCGGTGGTCGTGTTTTCGACACCCGCCTACTGCACGTCGTCGGCCTGTGGGCCGATGCTCGACCAGGTGAAGGACATGGTGACGCAGTTCCCGGAGGTGAATTTTCTGCATATTGAGGTATACGAAGGGTTTCGCAAAGCCGGATTCGCACCCGACGAGAACCACCTCGCTCCTTCCGTTGTGGCTTTCGGTCTCGCGTCGGAACCGTGGGTGTTCGTAGTGGATGAGACCGGCGCAGTGTCAGGAAGGTTCGATGGAGTTCTTGCTGATGGGGAGATCGAGTCTCTCCTCCGGAACTAGAGATCTGCCGACATGAAACGAACAACCATCTTGATCCTCGCCGTGCTGGTCTTCGCTGTTGTTCTAGCTGGTTGTTCGACGACTCCAGATTCAGTCCACGAAGTCGTAGGGGTTGTTACCGGAGTCACTGGGAACCTCACGGACATCGAGAGTTTCGTCGTTCTTGACAGCGAAGGAAACAGTCACCTCTTCGAACCGGCTGACGGGATGACAGTCAATGGGGCGCCTCCGTCGCATCTCCGGGACCATCTTGTCTCGGGAGAGACTGTTCGCGTCTTCTTCCACGAAGGTAGTTCCGGTACCCGTATCGCCGACGACGTCATGGACGCCTAAGGCACTTCTTCGGCGTCCTTATTGCCCGTAGGTGGAGCCGGTGAGGTCTTGTCAGTTGGCGAGTTTCGTAGACACTCTGAGTCATACGCAGGTTTCCCTGACGGTTGAGTTTGTGTGACTCGATTGAAGGTTGTGGGCAAGAACAAAATCTTGGAGAGGAGAGGCGCCGAGTATTCGATGTCTCTCCTCGTTGCGTGGCATCGCCCGTGCGGTACTGATAGCCTGCTACATATGGAGATTGTCGGACTCGGTGTTGATTTGGCGGACGTGGATCGAGTTCGCCGACTGCTCGCAAAGGATGCTGACCGATTCCGACGCAGATGTTTTACGGACGATGAATGGGAGTACGCACATCGCTTCGCGGACCCGTCTGAGCGCCTCGCAGCACGGTTCGCAGGTAAGGAAGCGGTCATGAAGAGCCTATTCACGGGCTGGCGGCGAATCCCATGGAGGGATGTCGAAATCACGGGCGGGGGCCCTCCGGGTGTGAGACTCTTCCGCAAAGCAAGAGAGAGGGCAGACATGCTTGGTGTGGTCGACTTCAAGATCACCATCACCCACACAAAGTCAGACGCAATGGTGTTCGTGATCTCGCAGAAGAGGCACGACTCGTGAAACCCGTAGTCTCCGTCGAGGAGATGCGCCGGGTTGACGCCACCATGACAGCCGATCTCGACGAGGTTATGAAGGCCGCCGGAAACGGCGTAGCTCTCAGCGCCGTGAAGATGGGCGTTCGCTACGGCGACCGTGTTCATGTCATTGCCGGGAAGGGGAACAACGGTGGCGACGGATACGTCGCTGCAAGGTATCTTGACAAGCGAGGTGCCGCGGTGACGGTGCACCAGGTCGGTGTGCCAGACGAGGGCACAGCAGCTCACAGGGCGCTGCAATCACTCTCCGGGTCCCGTGTTGTTGTGCAGCCGATATCGGCACCGGAGTCTGTCGGCCTCGTCATCGATGCATTTGTCGGTACAGGGTTCCGTGGCGAGCTTCCTCAAGAAGTTGGCGAGTGGACCGAGTCAGGCAACCCTGTTCTCTCAGTGGATGTGCCGTCCGGCATCGACGGCGATACAGGCATGGCTGCAGGTCCTGTCTTCACCGCCACTCGCACCGCGACATTTCACATGTACAAGCCCGCCCACTTCATTGGTGACGGACCTCAGCTCTGTGGGGATGTCGATCTGTACGACATTGGCCTGACAGGTGGAGATCCGGAAATGCTTCTTTTTGAGGACTCCGACGTGGTGGTGCCTTCGAGGGCCCAGAAGACCCATAAGTGGTCGGCAGGTTCTGTTGCCACCATTGGTGGTGTCCCCGGGTTGACGGGTGCGGCGCTCTTCGCAGCAAGGGCGGCAATCGCAGCCGGAGCCGGAGCCTCCGTCCTCCTCACCACAGCAGCGACCGCTGATACGTATGCGGCCGTGGCACCCGACATTCCGCAGATGCTGGCATCGGAATCGGAGGCGTGGAAAGGAGGAGCCTCTGAGGTACTGGCTCTGCTCGACCGATTCGACGTGCTCATCATGGGTCCGGGTCTCGAACCTGTTGCCAGCGACTTTGTCGAAAGGATCCTCGCCGGTTTCGACGGAGCGGTCATCCTTGACGCAGGAGGCCTCAACGCACTCACCGGGATTGACGTTCTCTCCCAAAGGTCGGCGCCAACAATTCTCACACCGCACGGCGGCGAGTTCAAGCGGCTCACGGGGTACGACCCGGGCCACGATGCCGCTCGCTGGTTGGCAGAGGACAGCGGAACGATTGTGCTCCTGAAGGGGAATCCGACGTTTGTGGTTTCTGAACAAACAGTCATCGTCAATTCTGGTGGCCCCGAGTTGGCAACGATTGGTACAGGCGATGTCCTTGCAGGGATAATCGCGGCATTCATCTCTGGAGGCGTTGATCCCGCCACCGCTGCAGCAAGTGCAGCCCACCTTCACGGCATTGCGGGTGCGAACGTTTCGATGAATACGATGGTCACTTCCGAGCGGCTAATCGAATCTGTGGCTGGTCTCGTTGCCGAGCTTGGCACGGGCTGACTACCGTTTAGATCATTACCAACCTGGAGCAAGATGCGCCCCTCATGGATTGAAGTCGATCTTGACGCTGTCGAGCACAACGTGCAACAGCTCCTCGCGACGATCAGCACGGCGGAGCTGTGTGCGGTCGTGAAGGCTGACGGATACGGACATGGGGATGTACCGGTCGCGGAGGCCGCAATTCGCGGCGGTGCCACGTGGCTCGCCGTGGCGCTCGTTGAAGAGGGCATCCGCTTGAGGGAGGCCGACATCAACGTGCCAATCCTCGTCCTCTCTCAGCCCTCTCTCTCGGACGCGAATGACGTTGTCGAGTATCAGCTGACACCAACGATCTACAGCGTTGAGTTCGCCTATGCGGTTGCCGGTGCCGCGCAGCAGGCCTCGACGACACCCTACGCAGTGCATCTCAAACTCGACACAGGCATGCACCGTGTCGGAGCAGCACCCGTCGAGGCTTTCACCGTGGCTCGAGCCGTCGAACACGATGAAAGGCTCACGCTGCAAGGCGTGTTCACCCACTTCTCCGTCGCCGACAGCGACCCTGACTACACAACGAGACAGAACCGTGCACTCGAGAATTTCGTCGAAGTTCTGGGCTCTGAGAACATCAGACCAGAGATCGTGCACGCAGCCAACACCGCCGGTGCCATCGACATGCCCAAGACACGACATGGTCTGTGCAGAGTCGGTCTCGGTATCTACGGCCTACACCCCAACGCGAATATGCATGACCGTCTTGACCTTGTTCCTGCAATGCGTGTGGTGAGCGAGGTTGTCCATACACAAGATCTTCCTGTTGACGCGCGACCGTCGTACGGTCGTACGAGGTCTCTGAGTGCTGCTGGTCGTGTGGTGACGGTTCCCATTGGATACGCGGACGGCGTCAGTCGGCAGCTCACGGAAACAGGCTCAGTCCTGATCAACTCCAAGCGATATTCTCTAGCTGGCACAATCACCATGGACATGCTGGTCGTCGACGTCGGCACTGATGACGTCAAGGTTGGCGACGAGGTTGTGCTCCTGGGAGTCCAAGGAGCGGATGCCATCACCGCGGATGAGTGGGCGGAGCTTCTCGGCACGATCTCGTACGAGGTCGTGTGCGGCTTCGGACCGCGCCTACCGAGGCGGTACGTCAGGAGAAGTAACGGTGACCAATAGCACAATCACTGCGGTAGAAGGTGTATCTGTTGGCCACTACACGGACTCCGTCGGCATGACCGGCGTCACGGTCTTGACGTTCGCTGAGCCAAACGTCGGCATTGTCGATGTGCGAGGCGGCGCGCCCGGCACGAGGGAGCTCGCTATCTTTGGTGACGCCATCAAGGAGGTGACGGTGAACGCCCTCGTGTTTGCTGGCGGCAGTGCGTTTGGTCTTGCATCTGCTGATGGCGTCGTTGGTGCGTTGGAGGTTGACGGCAGGGGCGCACCCACACCGCTCGGCCCGGTACCAATCGTGCCAACAGTCATTCTGTACGACCTTATGGTTGGTGACGCGACGGTTCGCCCAACCGCAGGGGACGGGAGAACAGCCTACGGCCAGCGCTCAGGGGACCCTGTCGAACTCGGCCGGGTTGGGGCAGGATCGGGCGCAACCGTTGGAAAACTCGCAGGAATCGAACATGCGACTCCATCAGGCATCGGGTCGGCCCAAAGGAACGTCGGTAACGCAACTGTGGGTGCGTTGGTGGCCCTCAACGCGGTCGGTGATGTATACGACCTATCAGGGAAGCGCCTAACCGGCTCGGACGAAACCGACGCTCTTGACCGTGCAGCCCTCGGGTTCGCCCAGAACACAACACTCATTGCACTCGCAACTGATGCCGTGATTGACCGCAACGACATGCGTCGCATGGCTGTGAGAGCCCACGACGCGATCGGAGCAACCGTTCGCCCTGCTCACACAAGGTACGACGGTGACACTGCCTTTGTCGTGTCATCTGGCATCCGTGAGGCCAACGTTGATGGTGTCATCGAGGCGGCCTTCGAGGTTGTAGCGGAGTCGATTCGAAGTGCTATTACGTCGAGCGCGCGATGATTCCCGACGTTGGCGCAGTCGAAACGCTTGACGCCCTGAGAGCCATTGCGGTCCAGTGCACAGCATGTGTGCTATCAGAGACGCGGACGACGGTGGTGTTTGGCGCTGGTTCGCCTGAGGCAGATGTGTTCGTCGTCGGCGAAGCCCCAGGCCAGAAGGAGGACGAGGACGGCGTTCCCTTCGTTGGACGCTCAGGTCAGCTGCTCGATTCCCTGCTGGGCGAAATCGGACTGTCTCGTGACGACATCTACATATCGAACGTTGTGAAATGCCGCCCACCACGTAACAGGGACCCCCGTACAGACGAGATTGACATGTGCAAGGGGTACCTTCGACGCCAGATCGAGCTGATCGATCCGAAGGTTGTCATCACGCTCGGCAACTTCTCAACGAAGCTCCTCCTACGCACGACGATCGGCATCACACGGATGCGTGGCGTGGCGTACGAATGGTGGGGCAGATACCTCGTTCCGACCTTTCACCCCGCGGCAGCACTGCGCGGAGGAGAACGCGTGACCAACGATATTCGCGCTGACTTCGCCATCGTGCGCAGCATTCTCGACGGTACTCTTGAGTAAGCACATGAACCTTGAGATTCGCACAACATCCCCAAACGAAACGCTCGCGCTCGGTGCACGATTCGCGACGCTTCTTTCGGCTGGCGACATCGTTGTTCTCTCAGGACGCCTCGGTTCGGGGAAAACGCTCTTTGCGTCAGGTGTTGCAAGCGGACTCGGCATCGAGGCCCAGATCACGAGTCCGACATTTCTCATTGAGAAGGTGTATACGGACGGCTTTCTCCCGATGATTCACGCTGATGTGTATCGCCTCGGTTCGTTCGGAGAATTCGATGATCTTGAACTCGTCGACGAAGGTCGTGACGGTGTCGTTCTCATTGAGTGGGGCGAGTCGATCGAGTCCAGCCTTCCCGATGACTACCTCACAGTTCGCATAGAGAGGGATGGCGACGATCGCTTGATCAGCTTTGTCGCGCACGGCAGCTGGCGCCAAAGGGACCTCGGGGTGTTGTCGTGAAGATCCTTGCGATCGACACCGCCACGCGCGCATCGTCCGTCGCAATAGGCGACAAGGACGGGCTCAAAGGACAGTCCACCAACGTCGATAGGCGGGGTCACCTCAAGTTTCTCATACCAGCAATCGACTTCTGCCTTGAACAGGCAGGATGGACAGCTCGCGATATCGACGTTGTTGCCGTCGACATCGGACCTGGCCCCTACACCGGTTTGCGATCAGGCATCTCGACTGCCCACGCATTCGCGGCGGCCGTTGGTGCTCCCATGGTTGCGGTCTCATCGCTCACGACTCTTGCCCTACGCGCAGCGACCGGGCGGAGGCGGATTTGGCCCATTGTTGACATGCGAAGGGGCCAGATCGCGGTTGCCCCGTTCACTCCGCTCCCCGGAGGAGTTGCGCCCGATGGCGAACCGGAGGTCGTGAGTCCCGAGGAGTTCAGGGTCATGCTTGAGCGAGAGGTCGATGAGTCCCTTGTCGTAGGGGACTGGCAGTCCGTCTCCGAGGCGACTTGGACAGGTCTTCATAGAGTTCGCATGGGGAGGCCGAGATATCCATCCGCAGAGACCATCCTCGAAATCGCCCACATGATGGCCGACAAGGGGAACACGTCGCCGCTTGACGAGGTGCGGCCGATGTATTTGCGAGAGGCTGACGTCCAGATCAACTGGAAAGCCTTCCGTTCTGAGGGTGCGTGGCCAGTGTGACACCAGACATCAGAACCATGACTCGCAGCGACATTCCGCACGTTGCCGCACTCGAGGCAGAGGTGTACGACCAGCCATGGTCGCCGAGGGTGTTCTTCGACGAACTTGCCATGGACAATCGTCACTATGTCGTTATAGAGACAGAGGGGAGCGGCATTGTCGGGTACGGAGGTCTTCTGCTCGTCGATGACGATGCACACATCACGACAATTGCCGTGGCGCCAGAAGAACGTGGCAGACAGCTCGGGAAACGTCTCATGCTTGCCCTTGTTGATGAGGCGCTTGCCGCTGGGGCTCGCCATCTCACGCTTGAGGTTCGTCTCTCGAACTCCTCCGCTCAGCGTCTCTACGAAATCTTCGGGTTCGATCCCGTCGGCAAACGAAAGAACTACTACAAGGATGAGGACGCCCTCGTGATGTGGGCAACCGATATCGACGCTTCTGACTACGCCGACAGAGTCGCCGAGATTCGGCTGTCGCTCGACGAGGTGGCCCGATGAGCGGACCACTGGTGCTCGGGTTCGAGACGAG
>SMXV01000128.1 GCA_004356175.1 Acidobacteriota bacterium | reverse complement strand
TTCTACCCCGTCAACAAGTATGTCGTACGTCGAAAGATCGATGCTCGCCCGATCAATTCCGAGCCCTGACGTTGTATTTCCTTGCGGATCAAGGTCGAATACAAGTATTCGCTCGTCCTGGAATGCAAGACCGGCGCCGAGATTGATCGCGGTCGTGGACTTGCCAACACCGCCCTTCTGATTGGCGATGGCCACTACGGTTGCGCTCATCGGCTGTCTGCTCCTGTCGAGTATCTGTACAGTTTCAAGCTGTTGTCCGTTTCATCCTAAGGATCCACGCTGGCGAGTCAAGTACCTCACTGTCCACGAGTTCCACCGAGAAGGTAGTGCCCTCGGGTCCCACAAGTGATTCATTCGGTTCGTTCCGTCGGCTGAGCGCAAAGAGTCCCTCCCCGCCACTTTTGGCAAGCTGCTGAAATATCGCAGTCGCTGACTGCAACTTCAGCGAAGCACGGAATGTAACAGCGTCGTATGTTGCAGTCACCGTCTCAGCCGGAGCCATGACTATCTCGACGTTCTCGAGTCCAAGCACCCGACAGGCCCGTGCGGCAAGTCGGGTTCGGCGCTCCGATCTGTCGAGAATCGTTACAGAGACATGTGGGAGGGCGATTGCAATGGGGATGGCTGGCAGACCCACACCAGATCCGACATCCACCACTGTACGACCTGTCGGATTCATGATTTTCACGAAGGCAAGGGAATCAGCAGTGTGCCGGTCGCGAATCCGCTGATACTCCCTCGGCCCAATGCCGCCAGCCTCGGCTGCTTCGGAGATCAACCACGACTCAAACCGTTCGAATTGCTTGTACTGCTCATCTGACCACGTCAGATGCAGCCAATCCGCAAGCTCGGGTAGGTTGGTATCGTTGTTCATAGGGTTTCACGTGAAACACTGACATTCTACCTCGCTCACTGACGGCTTGCCTGTTTCACGTGAAACATAAGAAGACCGAGGCGGCGTCTGCCTCGGTCTTCTTATGTAGTTTCGGTGATGCTCGTTGCTATCTCGCCTGTGCGTCGAACTCACTCGTCCGAGACGTACGAAAGTACGACGGAACGCCGAGGCTCGTCCCCTTCGGAGAATGAACGGACCCCCGAAATACTGGAGACGGCATCGTGCACCACCTTACGATCTGCCGCGTTCATGGGCTCGAGCATGATCTCATCTTTTTCATCGATGACCTGCTCCGCAAGCTGCCCGGCGTAGATCGTCAGGGCTTCACGTCTGCGAGCCCTGTATCCCGCTATATCAATCCTCATACGGGGTGCGCCGTAGGTCTTTCTTTGAACAACCGTACGAGTGAGTTCGTGCACCGACTGCATGACTGATCCCTTCGGACCAACAAGGGCTTCCGTTTGGGAGCCTTCGACTTCTATATACAGCACGTCTTCCTCAATGCGGGTTTCAACCGTGCCTTCGAGACCAAACGCATCAAGGAGACCAGAGATGAATCCCGCCGCAACCTCCGCCTGCTGCTCGATTGGGGCCTGTTCTGGGCGGTCGTCGGTACGTTCCTGAGCTCTGTCCTGTTCTGATGTAGACACCTGTTTCTCCTCACGCGGCTTCTTGGTTGGCGTGCTTTTCTGCTTGTCCTGCTTGGGTTTACTGTTCCGTCCCTGCTTGTCCTGGCGTGGGGCGCTGTCCCGTGCGCCGTTCGTCGAATCCTTACTCCTACCTGTTCGGTTGCGACTTCTCCGGCGCTTACGCCGCTTCGGCGCGCGAGTGACTCGAACAATCGCATCCTTGCCGCCCATCCCCAGAAATCCTACCTTCGGCTCCTGGATGACCTCGACGTTGACATCCTCTTTTGACTGTAGGCCGAACTCCTTCAAAGCGAGTTCCACTGCCTCGTCGACGGTTGCACTCTCTACCTCTACCCAATCCATGCGGTCACTTCCTTCTTCTGCGGTTGCGTTTCTTACTCGCATGCTGGCTGGGACCGTTCCCCTTGTCGCTGTTGTTCGGCTCATCTGGCGGGCGTTCCGAGTCGATCTCGGCCTTCTTGCCTGTATCGTCGCCGTCACCCATTCTGAGAATGACCGCCTGCTGCGCTATGCGAAAACTGTTCGAGGTGGCGAAATAGACTCCAAGGCCTGCAACGAGGTTCCACGAAATAAAGCCGAATATTATGGGCATGAACTTCATTACGTTCTGGATGCTCTGCATCTGGTTCGACTGTTCCTCCTGGCCCTCTGTCGGCTTCTTCTTGCGTGTCATCTGACGCTGCTGGTAGAAGCCTGCGCCCATGATGAGCGCAATCAACAAGATGTAGGAGATGGATCCAGCAAGGTTGTCGAGGCTTACAGCCTCAGAAGGTTTCACCCTGAGGTTCATGCCAAGCAACGTCACTGAATCGAAAATCGGGTCAGTGATGGCCTTTCCGGCCTCAAGCGCCTCACTCGTGACGCGAAATACTTCTCCGAGCGCGGAGTCCTCTGGCACTCCGTTTCCCTGCCACAGCACCCTGTAGAGGGCGAACCAGATGGGCATCTGTACAATCATGGGCAGACAACCGGCAGCGGGGTTGACACCGTTGTCCTTGTAGAGCGCTTGGAGGCGTTTGTTGAGCTCCTCCCTGTCTCCTTTGAACTCCTTCTGAAGCTTCTTGACCTCTGGCTGTATCTCAGACATTCCCCTCATCGATCGCGTCTGCTTGACAGTTAGGGGGAATAGCAGCAAACTAACAGCAATAGTAAGCAGTATGATTGCGATCCCGTACTCAGGAATGATGTCGTAGAAGAACGCCAGAGAGGTTCCGAGTGCAGATTGGAGCAGTGTCCACGGGTTCACGTTGTTCCCCTTTGTGAATTTTGGGCGAGCGAATCGGGCGATCCGGGAACGGGATCAAAACCGCCCTCGTGAAATGGGTGACAACGACCGATCCGCTTCATGCCGAGCCAGCTCCCCTTCAGGGCGCCGTGGATTTCGATCGCCTCATATGTGTAGTGCGAGCAGGACGGGGCATATCGACAGTTCTGGCCGGAGAGGGGTGAGAGCACCTTCTGGTACGCACGGACGATGAGAAGTATCAGGAAAGCAACCGGACCAGTGCGGCGTTTGGCCTTGGCGCTCATGTGTTGCCCTCGTCCGAGAGGTGCGTTCCTGCTTTGGTCCCCTGTTCAACCCACGAGACCAATCGTCCGAATCCGGCCGTGACAACCGAGCGGTCTGCTATCACTATGTACGTTGTGTGCGGAGACAGGTCGACTCTACGAATCGCCTCTCTCAGACGTCGTTTGGCTCGGTTGCGCACAACCGCACCTCCGACCCTCTTTCCCACCACAAATCCGACCTCGGGGGTTCGGGCTTCGTTCTCGAGTTGAATAATCGAGATTCCGCCGGCGCGCTTCTGCTCACCCTGGCGGTATACCTGTTGAAACCGGGCGTCAGATCGGAGAGAAACGTAGGTGGGCACTGATTCGGCGAGCACTAGGCGGACAGTCTTGCGCGACCCTTATTGCGGCGTCGCTTGAGCAGGGCGCGACCTTCGCGAGTTCTCATGCGTCCACGGAAGCCATGCTTGCGCTTGCGGCGGCGGTTGTTCGGTTGGAATGTGCGTTTCATTATGAGGTGTCCATCACTGGGGAAGTCGCGGCAATTCCGCGTCTCACGCGGAACGAGTGCATTCTAGGAGAGTGTCACGAGAAACCGACTGCGTCCTCGCAGCACGCGAAAACTAGGAAGGCCTCGCGAAAGACACAATAGACCGATTTTGACCTAAGTCGAGGAACCTCCGCCGCCACCAGAACATCTGCGCCTGCCAATACCCCAACCAGCGCTTGGGCTTTCAGCCGATTGGTGTCACCGAGACACGTTGCGGTAGTCGCGAATTTCTCACTCTTGAGTTGTATTCGGGACGGTTCCTATGCTTTCACTCATTGCCATCGCGGACATCCGCACTTCTCTTTTGGCAATAGATCCGATGTGGTTGCCGTCCGCATCGGTTCATTTTCTCCACATGCTGTGGATAGGTGTGTGGATAGTTTTTATTGATTGGGCGCAGAGACGTTGGAGACGACATACGTGGGAATCACACAGATCCCGACAGAAACAACAAACTCTCAGATCGATCTTTTCCATAGCCGCCTCCGCGATGTCATCGGTGTGGCGAAGTGGGAGACGTGGATTAAGCCCCTTTCGGTGACTTTTGAGGATGCAGGACTGAGCTTGGTTGCGCCAAACCGGTTCAACGCCTCGTGGGTCTCAGACAACTACACCCACCAGGTTCGAGAAATAGCCAGTTCTGTGTGGCCTGAGCCATTCGATGTCGTGATAACCGTGACCACGCATCCGGTTGAGTTGCAGCCAGAACCACCAGCCCCATACCAGCCAACCCTTGGTTCCTCAGCCCCCACAATGATCGGCACTGCTCCGAATCGCCGAGACACATCGAACCTTGTCGCCAGATACTCCTTTGAGAATTTTGTCGTTGGTCAGTCCAATCGTTTTGCTCACGCCGCGGCACAAGCGGTTGCCGAACAGCCAGGGCTCCACTACAACCCCCTCTTCATCTACGCGGGATCTGGTCTCGGCAAGACGCATCTGCTACATGCTGTTGGTCAGCATCGTCTCGAGCTCGATCCAGGAGCCATTGTGCGATATGTGACGTCCGAGTCCTTCTTCAACGATTTCATCAACTCCATTCGACGCAAACGGATGGATGACTTCAAGTCGCGGTACCGCAAGGTCAATCTTCTTCTTCTCGATGATGTTCAATTCTTTGAGCGCAAGGAGCAGATACTGGAGGAGTTCTTCCACACCTTCAACTCGTTGTATGAAGCTGGCAACCAGATGGTCATTTCGTCCGACAGGCCGCCAAAAGAACTTCGAACACTTGAGGATCGCCTTCGCAGCCGGTTTGAGTGGGGACTCACAACAGACATCCAGAGCCCTGATGTTGAAACGAGGATTGCGATTCTGCGGAAGAACGCGTCCACAAACCCGACACATGTGCCTGCTGAGGTCCTTGAATTCATCGCCGAAAACGTGGCTGACAACATCAGGGAACTCGAAGGGGCTCTCACCAGAGTGACAGCATTCTCGACGTTGACCCATGAGCCCGTGACACTCGAGCTTGCGTCAAATGTACTTCGAGATATTGTCGGCAGAAGATCCTCCAAGCCTCTCACGGCAGGTTCGATCATCTCAACAGTGTCGTCGTACTACGCGATCAGCGAAACAGAGATGACAGGACCGTCACGAAAGCAGCCGCTTGCTCGTCAACGCCAAGTTGCCATGTACATCTGTCGCGAACTAACAGGACTCTCTCTACCGAGGATCGGAGAGGCGTTTGGCGGACGCGATCACACAACGGTGATGCACGCGGTCCACAAGATCACTGGACTGATTCAGACGGATAAATCCATTTTCGATGAGGTCACGGACATCACTCAGGAGCTGAGGACAACATGACAGTTCTCCACAGGACCATCACCAACACTCTCCTCACCGTGGACAACCTGCTATCTGTTCACACTGCCTGTGGACGGGTAAACC
>SMXV01000127.1 GCA_004356175.1 Acidobacteriota bacterium | reverse complement strand
TTGACGATCTCGTCGACCGGAACGATGGTGCCAACAGCATTCGAGGCGTAGGTGAACGCGACGATCCGTGTGCGCTCGTCGAGGGCGGCGTCCAGGCTTGAAAGGTCGAGCGTGCAGCCGTCGGAGGCATCGAAATCGACGAACCGCATTTCAATGCCTGCGTCTGATGCTGCCTGCATCCAGGGAGCCACATTCGCGTCGTGGTCGAGGCGTGTGAGAACAATGTTGTCGCCAGAGCGCCACGTCCTTGCAAGCGCTCGAGACATCGCGTAGGTAAGCGACGTCATGTTCTGCCCAAAGACGATCTCATTCGGCCGTGCTCCGAAGAGATCGGCCACGGCGCTTCTCGCCTCGCTCACCACCGAGTCGGTCTCTATGGATGTCGCGAAGGGTCCCCCGAGGTTGCTTCCTCCACGTTCCATGAAGCCTGCCATTGCGGCGATCACCGATGTGTGCACCTGTGTGCCACCCGGACCGTCGAGATAGGCCGCCTGTCGACCATTCACGGTGCGCCCGAGCGCCGGGAATCCAGCCCGGACAGAGGTGATGTCAAACGCCATCATCAGAGCATAGAAGCCAGGTAGGGTGCTTGGCTCTGCGTCAGGATGGTGAACGGTATATCTTCTCGCCGGCACGAATACCGGCCACTATCCAGTTCTCGACTGGCGGCAGGGTGCAGATGAACTCCTCGTCGTACACGCTCCACGGCTTGCGTGCAAGATTGAAGTCGATCGTGACCGAGGCTCCCGAACCGCGCGATACCCCATCGTAGCGCCCGCCCTCGCACGTTTCTGCGCCGCACCTGCTATCCCTGAATGGATGAATGTATCGCCATCGTCGAGCACGGTGAGTCGATACCATGCGTCCGCGACCGCGATCGTCGCGATGCCCTCTCTCGTGTACAGGTTCTCCATTCCTGCGTCCAGGGGGTCTGGAGGCTGTGTGGCCCTGCGGCCTCATGCGCACCGCCGATCACCCAGTCGACATCGACAGCCTCCGTGCTCGGGCCAAGGTATCGAAGCGTTTCCTCAAATGTGCCTACATCGAGAATGAGATCAACGAGTACAGCGACTGCCTCGACCGTGCCGATGTCAGGATCCATGGTGACAGCCACGCCGTTGGTGAAGATGATGTCGGCGATCTCACCGGGGTCGACCGCGACCGACGAAGTTGACGTCGCCGGGGTGTGGTGCCTGCGGTCAGTGCCGCGCTGGTCGTCGACGTCGAATCACCGTTCCGTTCAAGGAATCCGGATCTCGACACCCAGGGCCGGGACCGCGCAACCCGAGCTCTTCCACCACAAGCAGTGGGGTGGGAGACGCGAACCCTCCTCAGGCTCGCCCGCGACGATTCACTTTGACCTTGGTCTTTATTTCGTCCTTCTTGTTGAGCCAGCCGGTCACTGTCACAACCTTCTTTGTCTCAGTATTCGTGAACCGTACGACGACCTTGCGTCCGGTGTCCTTCTTGACCTTGTATTCCCACCCGTCGGCGTCCACATCACCGCGGGAGATCTCGTCACCGGTCCACTCGAACGTTGCTTTCAACTCACCATCGATACCTGCGCTCGTGTAAGTCGTCTTCGGCTTCTCCTCGAAGGCAGTTTCGGCTCCCGTCATGGCAGCTCCGGTTGCCGTGAAGGCGTCGGATGTCGAGGATCCAAAGAATCCGATAGCGCCCACCGCGATGATGGAGACCAATGCAAGAAGAAGCGCATACTCGGTGAGAGATGCTCCCACTTCCGCTCTCATCGATGCAAATGACGTCTTCATGTCCCTTCCTCCGAATCTCGCCGCCCGTGCAGGTACACAATCGGCGTCTCCTGCACCATCTGGATGGGTATTTCGACCCATTGCTCTCCCGTCGGCCAACCGGTCGATCCTTCGGACATCGCTTTTCGAACAGTGCCGCCGAGCGCTCAGGTCCGTGGCGACGAAGGCAGATCCTCCACCTCGAGCTGGAGCACCGGCAGCGTCGGATTGTGAACGACTTCCCCGACGATCGCCTCAGCCGGCGGGATCGACGAGTGACCTGCGGATAGAAGCCGTGGAGGGCCTTGGTGAACACCTCGTGTCCGGCGAGGTGACACCTGACGCCTACGTTCTGCCCCGTCACCGGTCCACCGCCCCTCGGTGGATCCGGTGATCGACGAAGCGGTCGAGGCCGCCCTGGACCTGGAGAACCGATTCGGTGATCTACAGGACGTCAAGTGGGCCCATGAAGGCGACAAGCGCTTCATCGTCCTGACGCGGCCGATCACCACGGTTTCGGTGCGAGACGATGGCGACGGATTCGACACACCGATCGGGCACAGCCACGCCTTCACAACGGCCGGCACCGCCCGAACACTGTGGCTGCTCTCCCCCGCAACGATCCCAGAAGATGTCCCTGGCCGCCGACTCCGGATCGCGATCCAGGGATCGTTCCGGAGGACGTACCGCACACGGGTAATGCGTGGCGCAGGCGTCTCCCCGCTCGAGATCGACCTGTGGCGCCTCCCGATTGCGGCTGCCTGCCTAAGCGGGCCATCGGACGCGAGGACGCTGCGCTTCGTTTAGAGGTGAACCGGCTGGTCGATCCGTAGCGTGCGTTCGACTCTTCGGAGACCCACGAACTGCGCCACCGCGAGGTCCACAATGATCACCGATACGACGCCGAGCGCCCAAAACCCCGCTGTTGACATCAGATCCGGGAACGCCGCGATCACGATGACGGCCCCGACGACCCACGCTACATCGGCTAGAACAACGATCCGAACCAGTGATGGTCGCGGCTCACGCGCCAATGCCACAAGGATCCCTGAGAAGCCGATCAGACCAAGGCCCAATCCGATCGAGATCCACGTCTCGATGCCGAGCCAGGAGCTGAGCGGTACCGATGCGAGGAGTAGGGCGCTCCCCGTTGTTGCAGAGAAGACAGCGTTCGCCCTGAGGGACTTGATGAGAAGATTGTTCTTCATGACATTCCTTTCGTTATGAGCGAACAATCTCAGATAAACATAATCATTTCAATTATCTGCTAGGTAATTGAATCAAGACCTTTCCCTGGTACGATCGTCTGATGGGCACGACCACATACGGAGTTCTCCTGAAGCAGTGGCGCACCGTACGCGGTGTGAGCCAGCTCGATCTGGCAACTCGCGCAGGCGTGTCACAACGGCATGTGAGCTTCATCGAGACCGGACGTGCACGGCCGAGTCGCGAGATGGTCTCACATCTCGGCCTCATGCTTGACGCTCCACCGAGGGAACGAAACCGCATGTTGCTTGCCGCTGGGTACGCCCCGGTGCACAGCGAGACGCCGCTCGACGAGCTCGGCGATGTCAAAGCAGTCCTCAATGTCATCCTTGAATCCCACATGCCAAACCCGGCGTTCGTCGTCGACAGGCAATGGAACCTCACACTCGCAAATCAGGCAGCGTTGACGCTCACCAGTTTGCTGTTCCCCACCACACCGTCGTGGATTCAGCCACCGCTGAACATCATGCGGCTCAGCTTCCACCCTGAGGGGACGCGGCCGTACATGGAGGACTGGGCGACCACAGCATCGTTCCTTCTCAGAAGGCTCGAACGCGATGCTGCAACCCACCCAGGTGACAGCGCTCTCCAGGATCTACTTGCGGAAGTGCTCGGCTACCCGGATGTACCGGAACTCCGCGACACCCCTGCGCTTCCATCGGCCGACGAATTGCTTGTGACTGCCACCTACATCCTCCGTGACACGCCGGTGTCTTTCTTCACGACGATCAGCGTGATCGGTGACGCTCACGATCTCACCCTTGCGGAACTCCGATTGGAGACCTTCTGGCCAGCCGATACTGATTCAAGGGACCGCTGGGCTTCTCTGACTATCTAAATGATCCACGGAGAGCCCGACGGGTGGAACGCAATGCTCAGACGGCGAGATCGCTCTCGGGCGATTCCTAGGTGGGGAAGCAGTCCGACAGCAGGTCGAGGTACAGCTTGAAACCGTGGTCTGTGAACCACCGCCTCGCCTTTGTACCCGCTCCGGCACCCACGGGGTGGTCAACTCCGATCGTGTGAGCGGAGACAGCCCAGCCGATGGCCTGAGCGAATGGCGACATCACTTCGTTCCAGATCTCATCCGCCCGCCAGAAGTTGGCCACAGCAAATTCGATGTCCCCACTCAACGCATCGGATAACGCAGAGGCATCAAGCCCGAGTCCCTGATTCGCTCGCCCACGCGTCATTGTGCCAGCTCTGGCGATGCGTTGGGGAGGCTCGATCCAAGAAGTGACCCGCGCATATCGGCACCTATGCGTGACGACTACGATATGTGCGATGCACTACGAATTCCGCCGCTACAAGATCCAATCTGGGAGGCTTGAGGAGTTTGCTGCCGCGTGGAAGAAAGGAGTTTTTCCACTCCGTGAGAAGTATGGTTTCACCATCCACGGTGCGTGGACAGTTGATGAAACCAACGAATTCATCTGGGTACTCGGCCATACTGACACCGAATCGTTCGAGTCAGCGAATCGTCGGTATTACGAATCAAACGCTCGAAAGAGCCTCAACCCTGACCCGGCAGAGTTCATCGCTGAGGCTTCGAAGTTGCCAGCCCGGCCAGTGCTCTAAAGGCCACCCATAACAGCACATATGGGCTCGCATGCAACGATGTGGATGCATCATGCTGGCGGATGGCCGCATAGTCAGGAAGGGTCTTTGGCAAGGCCTTCCACCACGGCAGCTCCGAGCGCAGTGAGAATCTCGGGTGGGGCGAGTACCTTCCGGTCCCGGCTGCCACCCCCAAGAATGATCCTGGTCCGCTCCATGACTCGACTGTCTACCCAAATCGGCAGGTCAGAAGGGAGGCCAAACGGCGTGACACCACCAATGGCCATGCCCGTCAACCGCTCGACGTCCTCGCCACGCGCGAACGACGCGCCCCGGACCCCCAGCCGCTTCCTGACCACTCTGTTGACATCGAGTCTCGTCGTAGCGAGAACGACACACGCCACATGCACGGGTGGATCGGACTTCCCGGTGACCACGATCGTGTTGGCCGAGTCCTCGAGTGCATATCCGTACGCCTCGCAGAACTGTGCCGTGTCGGCCAGAGCCGGATCACATGCAACGATCTCATAGTCGATGCCCAGCAACTCCAAGGTCTCC